>DASTTD010000366.1:0-2128 GCA_035760325.1 Gemmatimonadaceae bacterium | reverse complement strand
GATTAGCCCGAGGAGCTACCGGTTTTGATGTCAGTCCGGAGCCGGAATGAGTCGATAAACTTTCCCGGTATTGCCTGAAGGTCCGAGCACATCCTTTCCGCCGACGTAGACCTCTCCTTTGTCGTCGACGCCGAAGCCAAGGATGTAGTCGTTTAGCCGTCCGTTAGCGCTCGAAGCCACACGCAGCTCGCGGATCGGCCATAGGCCGCTCGCCTCTTCCCTGGCGGCGAGAAGGGTGCCGTCGGGCGGGAAGAATCGCCTGCTGAAATCACCGAAAACGTACATCCCTTTCAGCGACTTGATGGTGTTGCCGCGGTAGACGTTCCCGCCGATTACCGTCACACCGATGCCGCCGGGCTGCGCCGAATTCGCGTACTCGATGATCGGATCGCGGAGCGGAGTGCCATCGGGCTCGGCATCCGGGCAGCTCTCGGGCTCGACCTGGTTGTTCTCCGCGTCGAAGCAATGCGTGCCTTCCTTCACGTTCCAGCCATAGTTCCCGCCGCGCTCGATGAGACTCACTTCCTCCCAGCGTCCCTGGCCCGCATCACCAGCGAACAGCCGGTGGCCTTTCCTCGTGTCGAATGAGATCCGATATGGGTTTCTCAGTCCGGTTGCCCAGATCTCGTCCAGGCCCGGTTTTCCGACGAACGGGTTATCGGCGGGGATTCCGTACGGCGTTCCCTTGTCGATGTCGATGCGCAGGATATTGCCCAGGAGATTGGCTTCCTTGTCCTGACCGTTGCCGCCGCCGTTGTCGGGGTACCAGTCCTCGACGTGGCCGAGTCCGACATCGTTGGCGCCACCGCCGTCACCGATGGAGATGTAAAGATTTCGATCCTTGCCGAAGGCCACGGTGCCGCCGTTGTGATTGAACTGCGGCTTGTCGACCTCCAGGATCACGCGCTCCGACAGGGGGTCGGCGACATCCGGGTTCGCTGAAACACGGAACTCGGAGATGCGCGCAGTGTGGTCATAACCCGCCGGCGCTCCCGGACGCAGTGGGGCGCTGTAGAAGACGAAAAACCTGCCGTTCTGCGCGTACTTGGGATGAAACGCCAGCCCAAGGAGGCCGCGCTCATCGAAATTCGGGCGAAGCGGCACCAGCCTGGAAGTCACGTCGAGGAAAGGAGTCGGCAGCAGGACTCCCTCCTCCGTAACGATCCTAATTGTCCCCGCCTGATCGATTATGAACAGACGCCCCGTGCGGTCGTCCGCCGAAACGATCTGGATCGGCGAAGTCAGTCCTTCCGCGATGAGCTCGACGTCAATGGTGAGCGCGGGCTCGATCGCGCTCTGGAGCGCCGCGGATTTGGGTGTGAGTGGGGCAACGGGCGCCACGGTGGCGGCATCCTGGCACCCTATTGCGACGGTAAGGACAACAATGATACCGGCTCGCTTCGCACTGCGCATGACAACCTCCGGATGGACGGGAAAGCGCATGGATGCCGAAGCGCTGGCATGCTCCACAACGGAGTCGCGGCGGAAGACGAGTTCGCGGGCGCGGAGCGTCGCTCGTTGACGGTGAAATTCAAAGCGTCCGCGGGGAGCAACAGATGTGTATGCGGCGTGAACGAGCTGCCGCCGGTGCTGGCAGGATCTTTGCGCGCGATATTGCGGTCGCTTTCACCTTCACCCAGGAGGCGAGCCACGCGCAGCAAAGCCAGTTTCCGCGGACATCCGTCGCATCCCGCGCTCATTCCTTTCCCGTTTGCGTTCTTGACCGGGGCATTCGTCTTCGACGCGGCGGGTTTCCTGATGAGCGCGCCGGCGCTGTGGACTACCGGGTCCTACCTCGCCGTCGCGGGAGTCGCGACCGGGATGTTGGCCGCGATTCCGGGCGCGATCGACTTCATCTACACTGTTCCGCCAAAGAGCAGTGGCAGGAAGCGGGCGATCAAGCACATGCTGCTGATGATTTCCGCGATGGTGATCTTCGCTTTGTCACGCTGGATCCGCGGCGACGCGGCAAACCCTCCCGACATCGTCCTCCTTGGCCTGGAAGGCATCGGCGTGATCGCGCTCATGATCGGTGCGTGGCACGGCGGTACGCTCGTTAGCAGGAACCAGGTCAGCGTCGATCACCGGTACGCCAACGCAGGTAAGTGGAAGGATGAAAGCGTCGCTC
>DASTTD010000365.1:0-2100 GCA_035760325.1 Gemmatimonadaceae bacterium | reverse complement strand
CGTCGATCGAGAGGAGTGCGTACCTGGCACGCCAGTCGCCGTCCTTCGGGCGGCCCACACTTCCCGTGTTGACGAAGTGGATTCCGCCAACGACACGGTGCCACGGTATGTGGGTATGGCCGAAGCAGATGAGGTCACCGGGCGCAGCGCCAACGTGCTTCGCCATTTTTTCCAGAAAGGTATCGTCACGATCCTGAGTCACGTACACCGTATTGAGGGTGGGACTCCCATGGACGAGCGTCAGCGTGGGTCCGGACAAGTGTCCACCGAGCGGACGAATGTCCAGACGGAACGGCAGGCTCGCGAGATATCGCTTCGTCTCCTCTGACACATGTGACCGTGTCCACTCATACGACAAGTGCGACAGCTCCTCCTGGCGCTGGTTTTCCGCCCTGCATCCGCAGTGTTTGTAATTGGTCGCGATCGTCGAGTCATAGTTACCGGCGATGCCCTGGATTCCACGCTCGCGCAGCAGCGCCACTGTCTCGTCAGGCCACGGCGCGTATCCAGTCAGATCGCCCAGGTGATAGATCGCGTCGATGACCCGCCCGTCGATGTCATCCAGCACGGCGCGCAGGGCGGGCAGATTCGCGTGGATGTCTGAAATAAGCGCGTAGCGCATTATCCGTTCACCTCAGCCACCAGACGGCTTCGTCGCTCGCACGAACGCGCCCATGAACTTTCCGTCGATCTGCTCCGCCAGCAGCGTTGCATCCAGGCCAGTCCCGGAGAGAAAAGCCGCGGCGTCCCCGGATTTGTAGATCCGTGTCGGCTCGATGGACGCGTTTTCGAAGCCAACGGTGCGAAGAAGCCCGAGAAATTCCTGCTCTTCGAGCGCACCGGCAACACAGCCGATCCAGAGCTCCATGCTCGCTCTGACTTCAGCGGGCACTTCCCCACGTACGACTACATCCGATACCGCAAATCGCCCACCCGGCTTCAGCACGCGAAAAGCCTCGGCCAACACTTTCCCCTTGTCACCGGACAGGTTGATGACACAGTTGGAGATGATCACATCCACCGACGCATCGGGAAGCGGGATTCGCTCGATCTCTCCCTTGAGAAACTCCACGTTGCTTGCGCCCGCCCGCGCTTTGTTTTCATTGGCGAGGGCGAGCATTTCATCCGTCATGTCGAGGCCATAAACCTTTCCGGTCGGCCCAACCCGCTTTGCCGAAAGGAGAACATCGATGCCTCCCCCGGAGCCGAGGTCGAGGACTGCCTCACCTTCGTTCAGCTGCGCGAGCGCCGTCGGGTTACCGCAGCCGAGCGATGTCAGGAGGGCCTCGGCGGGAATGCCGGCCGTCTGCTTCTCGTCGTAGAGATCGGCTGTGATCGGATCCCATGTCTCCGTAGTCGATCCGCAGCATGCGCTGGTTCCGCAGCAGCTCGTGCCGGCGCCGCCTTCGCTCACCCGCAGCGCGGCCGCTCCGTACTGTTTCCTTACCTGATCCTTCAGCGAAAGCCCGTCGAGCCGCTGGTTCATCGTGCTCATCGATCCTCCCAACAAAGTTTATTGATATATTGGTCAAAAAAAATCAGCTAACAACAAACATCTCCGGCCTTGCGGCTCGCGCTCGGCTTCATCGCCGCAACCAGCTCCTCGATCTCGTCGAACGCCTCGCGATCGAGCTCATAGTGAACCCATCTCCCCTCTTTCCTGTCGCGGACGATGCCGGCGTCTTTCAGAACCTTGAGATGAAACGAAAGCCGGGACTGTGCCGCATCCAGAGCGTCGGTGAGATCGCAGACACAGCGTTCTCCACTGCGCAGCATGTCCACGATCTCGAGGCGAGTCTCGTCCGAGAGGGCATGAAACAGCTCGACCGATCGGGCGTTTCGGGTGGCAAGGGATACTGTCATGATCTCTAATATATCAAGAAATCTTAATATGTCAATGGAGATGCGGCGGCCTATTGCGACGGGAACTGCAAACTTAGAACTACCTGTTATGAGTGATAGTTGCGGGTGATCGGTTGCGGGCAGTGACCCGCAATCCTTGCCGTCTACGTCGGCGGAGGGATAGGAACGTTGGCGAGAAAACCGCTAACCAGCAGGATCGCGGTCATCACCACCAGCTCCTGGACCACCGACCGCGAT
>DASTTD010000364.1:0-7433 GCA_035760325.1 Gemmatimonadaceae bacterium | reverse complement strand
CTACGCTCGCTCGGGCGGAGCCCCAAAGCGCGCGACCGCCCGCTCCGCGGGGAGGTCGCTGGGTCTCCTGGTCGCGAGCGAAAGCGTCCTGCGAGGACACCCTCGACTCGCCCAACAGGGGACTATGAACGTCGCTCACATCACCCAGGTGTGCGTCGCGAACTTGACGCCGGCTGGATTCGCCGCGTCAGAGCGGCCGATTCGCCCGTCGCGACCATCCGCAAGCCGCGCTTGGAACCCAACTGCGCTGTCACCGCGTCGCCGCGAGACCCGGTGGGGAGTCGGAGGGAAGGCTGCATAAGCGAGTTTCAGCGAGCGACAAGGAGACCCAGCGACCTCCCCGCGAAGCGGGCGGTCGCGCGCTTTTGGGGCTCCGCCCGAGCGAGCGTACTCGCGTTGCAGGGCCCCCTCTGACGCACCGCCGAAGATGCCATCCTACACGCCCACACGGGGCGCGACGGGAGTGAGACGAGCGGCTTCGGGAGGCGCGTTCGGGGCGTTGGCGGCCGCGTATCTCGCGAGCACCGTGCGGTGAATATCGCGCGCGTCCTCGAGGGCTTCGCCGGCGAGACTGAGGCTCCGCGGCGAGATGATGAACGGGTAGACCTGGTCTCCCCCAGCGGAGCCGTGAGCGCCGACCTGGTCGTCGAAGGAGACGATGTCATGACCGTCGAAGGCCCCGAACAGCACGCAGTCGCCGGCGTTCGGCTGGCTCACCAGCGATTCCACCGCCCGCAGCACATACGGTTCCGTGCCGAAAACAGTGAGCGGGTTCTCTCCGGAGATTACTTCGATCCGGCCGTCGCGAAGAGCGCCGCGGCCGTACTTGCTCGCCAGGCTGATGCCGCGGTCACTTACCGTGGCAACCAGTCCGATTCCAGGATGTTGTACCAGGCGGGAATACAGGCCGGACCAGCGCGCATCTGACAGGATGCGCTCGAGTGTCAGGCGTTCCTCGCTCGCGGCGAAGTAAACGAGCGCCAGGCACGAGCTGTAGGTCACGACGACGTCGTTCACCCTGTCGACGCGGTATTTCTCGGGGAAGATGATTTCGCGCAGGCCGTAGCGGCTGCGGAGCCAGTCGCGGAAGCGCCGGATGCTCCTTCGCGCGCCGAACGACGCCGGGGTAAGCTGCGCGACGGCCTCGACCACTTCGGGTACTACGTCGGCGTATTCACTCCGCTCGGCAAAGCTCGCCAGCGCTCGCGGCTTCGCCGCGCCGGTCGACGGAGCCTCATCGAGAAGCCGCTGGACCGTCGCGCCCAATGATTCGCCGAACTGCACCCGATAGCTCAAAGCCGGCGTCATACCATGATCCGACAGGATCACGAGATCGTAGCCGCGACCTCCGGCGAGCTGCGCCATCCGCCAGATCTCCGAGATGCGGGAATCCGTACGGCGCAGATCGGCAAGGGCCTGCCTGCTCGAAGGACCGAAGTGGTGGGCAAGCTCATCGTACTGCATGAACGTGCTGTAGATGATCGGCACGCCAAGGTAGACGTCGAGCAGGATCGCCATCGTCTGGAGCTCACGGATCACCACGTTGCTGATGATCCTGATGAACGGAAAAATTCCTTCCGAGTGAGTGACTCGCCCGGCGAGCTCGCCGCGGGCGCGTTCCCATTCCTCGAGCAGCCATTCCAGCGCACCCTGCAGGATCATGCGAAGCATCCGTAGCGGATGCAGCAGAATCAGGAATGCCATGCGTGTTCCGCCGAGACGCTGGTACACTGACAGCTTCTCGCGCGTGGCGACCGTGAACGCGACCGTCTGTGCGTCGCCGTCCATCAGGTTTACGTAGCTCGATCCTCCTGCCAGAGCGCCCGGTGAATGAATGCGGTCGCGTATGTACTGTACTCCGTGCGGCGCGTTGCAGGTGATCACCTTTCGGGCTTTTCGGTCGTAGAAGCGGAACGCGGGGATTCCCGCGTTCTCCCCGTGGAACATGCCTGCCTGACAGTACGGGGTTGCTGACGGGAGGCCGCAGAACCAGCGCCGCAGCTCGAAGTTCTCGCCGAGGAGGCGCTCGATGGTCGGACAGTGTCCGCGGTCCATTGCCCGCCGCAGATCCGAGTAGGCGAGCGCATCGATCTGAAGCATGATGAGCCCGCGCTGAGGCGGGCGCGGCCGCTTCTCCCGCGCGAACGCGCGGTATTTCGTCCGATAGTACCACCGGAGCAGGGGGCCGGCTCTGGGGCGCGCGCGGCGCTCCGTCAGGCCAGGAGGCGCTCTATCTGGCGTAGGAGGTTGCGAATGGGGACAGGCTTCACGAGCACGTCGGCGCATCCGGCAGCCATACAGTCGCGCCGCGTGTCGTCGTCGGTGTGACCGGTCATTGCGAGCGTTACGCGCGGAAGTTTTTCCGCCCGCCGCAAGGCATCGAGAACGTCGAGGCCGCTTCCATCGGGCAGACTCAGGTCCAGCACCATCAGGTCTATGTGCTGCCGTCTCCCGACAGCGATGGCGTCCGCGACGGTACGCGCGGAGTGGACCGTATAGCCGGACTCCCCGAACAGTATCGCGAACGCGTCCGTCACCAGCGTGCTGTCCTCCACGATCAGAATGCTCTCAGCCACTAATCGCGGGGTGGATTCAGGGGCAGCGTAAAGAAAAAGCGGCTGCCTTTTCCGAGCTCGCTTTCGACCCAGATGCGGCCGGCGTGCAGCTCCACGAGCTTCCGCGCGATCGCGAGGCCGAGGCCGGTGCCGTGGTGAGGACGCGACGGCGACGAATCGACTTGCGCAAACTCACGGAACACCAGCTCGTGGTGATCGCGTGAGATGCCCTGCCCGGTATCCCCGACCTCGACCAGCAGCTCGTCGCCTTCCGGGCCGCGCCGGGCGAACTTGATCCAGATACGCCCTCCGGCGGGAGTGAACTTGATGGCATTGCCGATCAGATTCCCCAGAACGTGCTTGAGCTTGTCGCGGTCGGCGTAAACGGGCGGGAGATCATCACCGTTGAGGCGCTCGATGGTGAGACGCTTCTTCGCCGACAACGCTTCGTTGAGGAGCTTCACCTGGTCGACCACTTCGGTGATCGAGAAGTCGGTTCGGATGAGACTGACCTGATCGCTGGCGCTCCGGACGTAGGTGAGGATCTCGTCGATCATGGCGATGAGCTGCTGACCACCGCTCACTATTCCTGAAACGCTCTCTCGCTGCCGCGGGCTCAGATCGCCGAGCATTCCTTCGCGGAGTATCTCGGCGTGGGTAATGATGGCGGCCAGCGGTGTGCGCAGGTCGTGCGAGATATTCGAAAGGAACTGAGTCTTGAGCGCGTCGCGCGACTTCAGCTCGTCGATGATCTCGCGCGCCTCTTCCGCCTGTGCTTCGAGGGCCGCGAGCCGCTTGCGCAGTGCCACGGAATCGAGGCCTTCTGTCATTGTCATATTGTAGCCGGGGTGGCATCGGTTGCCAACGAGTCTGATTCGACTACGTCGAGCAGCTGCTGTCTCCTCAGCAACGACCAGTATCTGCCGCGAAGCGCCATCAGCGTGTCGTGCTCGCCCTGTTCGACGACTTCTCCCTTCTCCAGCACGATGATCCACGACGCATCGCGTATCGCGCTGATCCGGTGCGATGCGATCAGAGCGGTCCTGCCGGCGAGGGCTTCCCTCAGCGTACGGAGGATCTCGGCCTCGGTGTGAGTGTCCACCGCCGAGAGCGCATCGTCGAGCAGCACGATGCCGGGCTTTCTCGCCAGCGCGCGCGCGAGTGCAGCGCGCTGCTTCTGACCTCCGGACAAATTGATTCCACGCTCGCCAAGAACGGTTTCGTAGCCACCGGGAAACTCATCGATAGTCGTCGCCAGCTGCGCGACTCGGGCGGCCCACGCCGCGGAATCCGGATCCGACGTCCCGTACGCGAGATTCGACGAGATGGTGTCGCTGAAGAGCAGGCTTTCCTGCGGCACGAACCCGATTTCTTTCCTCAGCTCCCCGGGCGCGAGGTGCCTGGTCGGAATCCCATCCACCAGAATCTCCCCCTCCTGCGGATCGTAGATTCGGGGGATCAGATCCATGAGCGCGCTCTTGCCGCTGCCGGTGGCACCGACTATTCCCAGCGTGGCGCCGGCCGGCACGACGAAGCTGACGTTACGCAGCACCCACCGCGGCTCGGATCCCTCTTCGGCGGGATAATGGAAGCCCACGGCCCGAAACTCCACGGCGCGCCCGCTGTTCGTGCGCGGCAGCGCCTGCGGTGGATGGTCCGCGGCGATCGTTGGCCGCACATCCAGAATCTCGAGCAGCCGGCCCATGGAGGCGTCGCCGCGCTGGAAAAGATTCACCACCCATCCGAGCGCGATCAGCGGCCAGGTGAGCATGGTCAGGTAAAGTCCGAAAGCAACGAAGGATCCGACCGAGATCGTGCCATTCATGGTGAGCGCCCCGCCGACGCCGAGAACGACGACAGCGCCCAGCCCGCCGAAGAGGGCGAACAGGGGATTGAGCGTTCCCCATAGACGGACGAGAGACATGTTCCGGGACAGGTACTCCTCGTTCACCGCGCCGAAGCGCCCGATTTCAGCGGCTTCCTGCCGATAGGCGCGAACGATCCGAGCGCCGGTGAGGTTTTCCTGCGCGCGCGTCGTCAACACGGAGAAATGCTCCTGCACGGCTTCGAACCTGTCGTGAATCGCCTTTCCCATCCGAATGGTGAGAATGGGAAGAACCATCATCGGCAACATCACGAGCAGAGTCAGCGTCACGTCGATGCGGAGCATGAAGTACAGGGCGAAGACCGCACCCGTGATCGTATTCGCCAGGTACATCACCGCCGGCCCGACCGCCATCCTCACCGCGCCGAGATCGTTGGTGAGCCTCGCCATGATGTCGCCCGTGCGCGTACGGGCGAAGTATCCGGCGTCGAGCGTTTCGAGGTGGGTGAAGAGGTCGTTCCGCAGATCGTACTCGATCCTCCGGCTAACTCCGTTCATCAGCTCGCGCATCCAGTACCGAAGAGCTCCGCCGAAGAGCGCGGCCAGGACGATGACCCCCGCCACCTGCCAGATCGCCGACAGAGGCGCCCTGTTGCCGATGGCGTCTATACCTCGTCTCAACAGCCAGGGAATGACGCTCGCGATTCCGGAGGAAAGGACGACTATTCCAAGTCCTGCCGTCAACGAGGTCAGATACGGTTTGTAGTACGGCGCGGCTAGCCGTAGGTTCTTCATAAATGGCATGTGGATTGCCGTCAATAACGGATTGCCCGGGAATTCCCGGCGATCGTCACACGAGGAGGAGGCTTTATGTTGCAATATATTCCGCGATTGACCGCAGCGCTGTCGCTCGCCCTTGTAGTCGCTGCTTGCAGCGACAGCAAGGAAGCTGACACGCTAGCCCAGGACACGTCTCTCAACCGCGACATTCTGCTGGCGAACCGGGACACCGGCGCGCAGCCCGCGCTGACCGACGTTCCGGCCGGCACGCCCGGCACTTCGACCGCGGCTCCGCGGACAACGACCACCGCGCCGAGAACGACCGCACGCACGACGACGCCGACCCGCACGACGACGTCGACACGCACGCCGACGACGGCGACCACCGCCAGTGGCAACACCGTGACTCGCACCGCTGCCGGCTCAGCGGCCAGGGTGGGAACGATCGCGGCCGGCTCGACGCTCAACCTCGCTTCGGGCTCCAGGATCTGCACCAATACCAGCAGAGTCGGACAGCGCTTCAACGCGACGCTCACGCAGGCTGTCAGCGGCTCGAATGGCGCCGTTATTCCGCAGGGTGCAACGGCTTCGATCGAGATCACCGAGCTGAAGCGGAGTGAGAACGCGAACGATGATGTCGTGATGGGCTTCCGCGTCGTCTCGGTCAGCTTCGGCGGTAAGACCTACCCGGTGAGCGCGACGACGAGCTACGCGCAGGTGAACAAGGTCAGGAACCAGCCGCAGAGCAAGGATGTTCAGAAGGTCGTCGGCGGCGCGGCGATTGGCGCGATCGCCGGACAGATCCTCGGCAAGAGCACGAAGGCCACCGTCATCGGCGCCGCTGCCGGTGGAGCGGCGGGTGCTGCCGCGGCTGCAGCGACCGCGAACTTCGAAGGCTGTGTCAATTCCGGTGGACGGATCACCGCGACGCTCAATTCATCGACGCAGGTTCAGATCTAACGGGCCTGACAATGAAGAGCCCGGCGCGATGCGCCGGGCTTTTTTTGTTGACGAACTGCCAGGGCATGCTACCCGCCGTGCGCTGAACGCCGCCCGCTGTCCGCTACGAACGCGGGGACGTGCACCACCATCCTCCCGTTGGCATGCAGTTTCAGTTTCACTGCCAGCATGAGTGACGTCCCGAAGTAGGCAGCGGATAGCGGGCAGCGTTAGGCGGAGAGCGGGCAGCATGGCTGTTTTGCCGGGATAGCGCTGACGGGCGAAAAGCTCAGTACCCGACCGCCGCCCCCGTTGCTCGCGGATCGTCCATCCCCTCGTACCCGCCCCTCACGCGCATTATCGATACGACCCGACCTGAAGACGACGGCTCGTAGATGGCGTGGCCCATTGCCTCCAGAGCGCGCATGACCGCGGGCTCGAGCCCGCCCGGCTCGACGCGGATCGAGTCCGGCAGTGACTGATGATGAATGCGCGGAGCGCTCATCGCGTCCGCCAGTGACATGCGGTGATCGATAACGTTGAGAATCACCTGCGATGTCGCCGTGATGATTCGCGGTCCCCCGCGCGCCCCGGTGACGAGCAGGAGCCGGCCGGCGGGATCGAGCACGATCGTGGGCGACATCGCGCTGAGGGCGCGCTTCCCGGCCGCGATCGCGTTGACCTCGCCCTGCACGAGGCCGTAGAGATTCGCGGCACCGGGCTGAGACGCAAAGTCATCCATCGTGTTGTTGAGAAAAAACCCCGCGCCCGATACGAACACCCCCGATCCGAACAGATCGTTGATCGTGGTGGTATTCGCCACCGCGTTACCCGACGCATCGACCACGGAGTAATGGCTCGTCTCGCTGCCCTCGCGCATCTGTCTGGTCGCCTGCGGTGTCGGCGTTGCGCGATCCCTCGCAATGTCTCGCGCGAGACGGGCGGCGTAGCGCTTGCTCGTGAGCGTCGCGACGGGGGGATCGCCGAAATCCGGATCCCCGAGCTTCGCGTTGCGATCGATGAACGCCCGCTGGAACGCCGACGCGACTGCGTGGACGCGCGCGGCGGACCCGAACGGAGCAGGCGGCCCCAGCGCTTCCAGAATGTTGAGCGCCTGGGCCATTGTCGTTCCGCCCGACGACGAAGGGGGCATCCCGATCAGCGTGTGACGGCGATAAGTCGAGGTTACCGGTTGGTGCCACACCGGTCTGTACGCGGCGAGATCCGCGTGCGTGATCAAGCCGCCGCCCCGCTTCATCTGCGCGACGATGGAGTCGGCGATGCTTCCCGTGTAGAAGGCGGCGGGACCATCCGCGGCGATCAGCCGCAGCGTC
>DASTTD010000363.1:0-2503 GCA_035760325.1 Gemmatimonadaceae bacterium | reverse complement strand
ATCATCGCGGCGAACGCTGAGAAGATCGGTCAGGCGATGTTCGCGGCGTACGGAACGGCCTTGCCGCCCGACGCGACGTTTACGCTCCGGATCAGCGACGGCGTCGTAAAGGGGTATCCGATGAACGGTACCATCGCGCCGTACAAAACGACGTTCTACGGCCTCTACGGGCGGTCGGCGGCGTTCGACAACAAGGTGCCGTTCCGCCTCCCGCCCCGCTGGATCGAGCGGCGCAACAGGCTGGACCTCGCGACGCCGTACAACTTCGTGTCCACGAACGACATCATCGGAGGAAATTCAGGGAGTCCCCTCATCAACCGGAATGCCGAGGTGGTCGGGGTTGCGTTCGATTCGAACATCGAGGGAATCGGCAACCGGTTCATTTTTACGACCGACGTCGCGCGGACCGTGAGCGTGCACTCCAGGGGCATCACGGAGGCCCTGCGCAAGATCTACGACGCGAACAGCGTCGCCGACGAGCTCGAGGGGCGATAGAACCGTTACCCGGGAACGATCCAGCAGCCCTGGCGAGGGTTCGGGTTACCGGAAAACCCGGGGACGCGCTAGCCTCGCAATCGTTCCGTGAATCAACCGGGTTCCGAAGCCGAGCGACGCGACCGGCACGCGCTCGTCGTGGCCGTGCATGCGTTCTTCGTCGCTCTGCTCCATCGGAAATGGCAGCACGCCGTAGGCCTGCACTCCGATGCGTCGCAGCCTTGCGCTGTCAGTCACACCGGTGCTGAGATACGGCACCACGCTGATGTTTGGATCGAGATCACGCGCGGTCGCGGCGATCGCCTCGAACATCGCCGAGTCTGGGTCGGAGGCAGGCGCTTCCTCGCCCCGCTGAGTGATCTCGACAGTCACCCGCGGCAGATTTACCGCTGCTCGCAGCCGGTCCACCACGGCGTCGATCGACTCGCCCGGCAACGTACGGACATTGAGAACGGCGCCGGCGGACGCGGGGATCACGTTGTACCGGCTACCGCCTTCGACGATCGCCGGCGAGATCCCGTTTCTGAGCACCGCGTTGAAGACAGCCGTGCGCGCCAGAGCCGCGCCGCCCCTTTCCATGATCGATCCGTCGGTCGAGACGAGATCGAGCATCGCCGCACGCTCGGAAGCATCCGGCCAGACCTCCGCGAGACGCGCGAAGAACTGACGGGTGATCGGAGTCAACGCCAGCCGTTCGGTGTGGCGTGACAACCGCTCCAGCGCTCGGGCGAGCTGGAAGATCGCGTTGTCCTCGAGCGGAATCGCGGCGTGGCCCGCCGATCCGTGGGCGGTCACCGTGACGACGTGGGAGATTTTCTCCGCGGCCTGCACCGCGAGATACGTCTGCCCACCCTCGATGATGCGGGTCCTGCCTCCTTCGTTGAGGGCGAATTCGGCGTCGAGGAGCTCGGCGTGACGCTCTATCAGCCAACCCATCCCCCATTCCCCCCCAGCCTCCTCGTCGGAGGTCGCGACGAAAAGCACATCTCGCGACAACCTTGACATCGTCCGCTGCAGCTCACGTTGCAGCAGCAGCATCGTCATCAGGTTAGCTGCCAGCATGCCCTTGTCGTCGATGGCTCCGCGGCCGTAGACGTAGCCGTCGCGAACCTCGCCGGCGAAGGGATCGCAGGACCAATTGGCTCTCTCCACGCCCACCACGTCCATATGCGCGAGGAGCATCACCGGGCGCGCCTCGCCGGTGCCTCGAATTCGCCCGATGAGCGCTGCGCGGCTCGTGTCGGGCTCGAACAGCGTCGTCTCGATGCCCTCAGCGCGCAGAACAGAGTCGAGATATTGCGCGAGCGGCATCTCGTTCCCCGGCGGATTCGTCGTATCGAACCTGATCAGATCCTGGAGCCGGGAAACGGTCTCCCGCTCCACCGCGCTCCAGTCAGGCGACAAGCAGCTGCTCGATTTTTCGCTCCAGTGGCGCGAACGAGAGGGCGGCAACGCCTGTGCGGCCCGCTATCTCCCCGGCGGTTTCGCGCTGGCCCTCGGCGAGCAGCTCGCCCACGAGCCAGTGACCGGCCCTGGGGTTTCTGTACCAGTCGTCGTCGAAGCGCTCGACGAGGTGCTCGTCGAGAACCGACTGCAGCTGCCACGCCCGCAGATAACGCGCGGAGTAAAAGCGTGGATCGATATCGACGAAGGCATCCGCGGCGTGATACTCGAAGCCTGTTGCGTCGGACAGCAGCGAGACGTAGAGGTCGGGTAGCTGCGTCCAGGCAACGTCACCGCTGTACAGCTCCCGCTCGTAAAGGAGCTTGGCGCAGTACCTCCGCAGGAAGTGAAGCTCCTCGAATCCGGCGGTGCGGAGAAACCTTCCCACTCTCTTCTTCTCGAGAAGCGTGTAGCGTTTGAGCCAGCCCTTGTCCTGCATCCTGTGGTCGAAGAGCATCGCGTAGGACTCGGTGACGGAGTTATCCCCCAGCCAGCGGTACTCGAAAGGATAGTCCGCGCGCGCGTACGCGAAATGGAGCGCGTGCCCCATCTCGTGCAGCATGGT
>DASTTD010000362.1:0-4368 GCA_035760325.1 Gemmatimonadaceae bacterium | reverse complement strand
GCAACGATATGGTCAGAAATGAGCGAAATCAATCAGGAACAGAGACAGCCGCGCACAGGGCGTTCGGGTCACTGGCGACGCGGTGCCCGGCGGTTTGGCCCGCGACGCTCTCGAGGTCATTACGACAACGTGACCGTGATGCAACAGCAGTGTGTCAGCAGAACCACGCCGTGAGCGGGCGACGGACCCGCACAATGTGATTGCGATCCCCGCGATGGCTACGATGCCTCGTGCAGGCTGGATGCCTGCCTTGGCGTTCCGCTCGGCTCGTCCGCCTGCACGGCACCGAGCATTGCACGCCACTCCCCGGCGAGTGTCGCTGCTCACGAGCATGGGACCCCGGTTTCGAGAAACACGCCGGACGGGCTACCGGTTCCGTCCTGCACGTCTCCTCCTTGCGCTTGCGCGCGGCGGCTCGACGCCCGAACGCGACGAGCGGGCATGCGCAACTGGCATACAGCCTGCGTTCCGTCGTCCGCAGTTTACCCCGCAGTCACACTCGCTTCACGGCCGCGAGGTAGTCTAGAGTGCTCAATTGCTAGGCGCCTCCGGACCGCCAGCGGTCAGCCACGACCGAGGTCGCTCCGGGGCTGGAACTGCGGAGCAGAGGAGAGACACCAATGAACATTCCGACGTTCAACCGAACAGACGTGGCCGATCGTCGGCCGGCTTCGGCCGCATGGAAGGACGGATGGCGCCTTGCTGGTTGCTTCGTCACAGCCATACTGCTGGCGTCGAATGCCTTCGCGCAAAGCGGCAATGGCAGGCTTGTTGGACGCATCAGTGAAGCCAATACCGGCCGGTCGCTCGAAGGCGCGATCGTGCAGGTGGAGGGCACGCCGCTGAGAGGCGTCACGGACGAAGCTGGTCGCTACGTAGTCAATGCGATTCCCGCGGGGAAGTACCGCGTGTCCGTGGACTACGTCGGTTACGTGCCAGCGATTTTCGACGTGTCGATCGCCGCAGGTCAGTCGACGACCCTGGATGCGAGCCTCGGATCGCTGAACTTCGCGGAAGCGGTGACGGTGTCGGGCGTCCTGACAGGCGCCGCCCGCGCGATCAACCAGCAGCGCACTGCCGCGGGTATCGTCAACATCGTGTCCGAGGAGCAGTTTGGCGCGATGGTCGATGGCAACATCGGCCAGGCGCTGCAGCGCCTGCCAGGGCTGAGCGTCGATCAGGAGCAGGACGGATCCCAGGGCAGCATCAACATCCGCGGGATCGCCGGCGAGTTCAACTCCGTGCAGATCGACGGCAATCGCGTGCCATCGTCGGGGGGCGACAATGCCTTCAATCCACGTCAGTTGTCGGCCGATTCCATCACCTTCGTCGAGGTGATCAAGGCGCCCACACCCGACCGGGATGGAGACGCGATCGGCGGCATCGTCAACCTCGTCTCCCGCACGGCGTTCGAGCGCGGCGGCCGCGAGACGAACGTGATGGTTGGCGGAACCCTCAACAGCGTGTCCAACGAAGCGAGACCGAACGTACAGCTCGACTACTCCGACATCTTCAGCGTACGCGGTGGCGAACGGAACCTCGGCGCCAGCTTCTCCTTGTCCCACCACCGGACGGACCGCTACTCGCAGAACGCAGACCAGGACTGGGTGCAGGTCGATCCCGCCACCAATCCCGAACTGGGCCTGGGTGGATCCAGCGGGCCGGTCTGGTTCATGGAGTCGACACACTTCGAGCACGACACACGGAAGACAGACACGACCACCGTTTCGGGCTCGACCGACTTCAAGATCGGCGAGAGCAGCACGTTCTTCGTGCGTCCACTGTTCAGTGCCTACAACGTCGGCGGTGTCAAGTTCGAGACGGACATCGATATCGACACGGCATTCGAGGACAGCGCCGGGGGCGACAAGACCTACGCCGTGCTGACGCCGACTTACGGCCGCGGCACCCAGGACAGCGAAGCGTCCCGGGGATGGATCGGCACACTGGAGGATTCCAAGAACACGCTGTACTCACTGGCTCTCGGCGGCGCAACCGAGCTCAGGACCAGCAAGCTGAGCTATGGCTTCTCGTCGTCGAGGAACAAGCGCACCATCAAACACGACTCCGAACTGAACATGCTGATGGAGCCGGACGATCCCTGGTTCGTGTTCGAGTACGAAGTCTTCGACCCCAACGGCGATGTCCGTGTTGACGTCGTCAACGGCGTCGATCCCACCGATCTGAGTCTGATGACCGAAGGGGAGCTCGCGGTCGTCTCCGGGAGCAAGCGGGATTCGGCGCTGACGGGGCACTTCGATTGGGAGCGGTTCTTTGGTGGCACCAAGACCGCGTTCAAGCTCAAGGCCGGTGCCAAGTACCGGGCCAGCTCCCAGAAACAGGACCTGAACGTCGACGTGTACGAAATGGACGAGACGTATCCGTACGCGCAGGTTCTCACGCCGACCGGCGAGGTACTGTTCCGCAAGCGGAAGTACTTCGACGTACAGCCCAAGTTGGGACTCGACCTTCTGGCAACCAACCCTGGGCTCTACGAGTTCGTCGAGGACGATTCGCTCGAGGACAGCAATATCAGCGACTACGACGCGAAGGAGAGGATCTCGGCAGCCTACGTCATGGGCACCTGGGAGTTCGGCATCCATACGATCATCGGCGGCGTGCGCTTCGAGAACTACGATTGGGACAACACCAACAAGGTTGTCAGTTACCTCGACGAAGTGCCGACCGTCACGCCCGTCAACGTGGGCGAGTCGCATTCGTTCATGCTGCCCGGCATCCATGGCCGGCATGCCATCAGGGAGAACCTGATCCTGCGGGAAAGCTACAACCGCAGTTATGGCCGGCCGCGCCTCGAGGAACTGTCGCGCGGGCGATGGATTGACGATGACGGGAACATCGAGGACGGAAACCCGAATCTCATCCCAGCGGTGTCGGACAACTTCGATGTCCAGCTCGAGTACTACACGAAGTCGAACGGCCTGTACTCGGTCGGCTTCTTCCGCAAGGACATCAAGGACTTCACATACACCGAGGTGTACGATTTCGACGCACTGGATGGGAACGGCAAACCGATACCTGCGAACGGTGGTGATTTCGAGTACGAACGGCCGGTCAACGGGACGGATGCCACGAACCAGGGTATTGAGCTGATCGCCAGGCAGAACCTGTATTTCCTGCCGGGCGCCCTCAAGGGCCTGTGGGTCGGGCTGAGCGCGACGTTCACCGAAAGCGACGCCATCTACCCGGATAGAACAGACCGTGATGACCTGCCACTCGAAGGCTTCTCGCCCAGGCTGTTCACGGCAACCGTCGACTACCAATGGAAGAACCTTCGTGCCCGCGTCGACTACTACTATCGCGGCGACTACATCGAGGGACTTGGCAGCGACATCGAGAGCGACGAGTTCTTCGGAAAAGAGCAGCGCCTGGACGCGGAAGCGCACTACTGGCTTCTTGACAGGAAGTTGAGACTGTTCGCAACGGCAACGAACCTCACGGACAGACCGCAGGCGTCCTATCAGGGGTATCCGCCCTTCGTGGAAGACGCAAGCTTTCCGGGCCGCAAGTTCCAGTTCGGCCTGCAGTGGGCCTTCCGGTGAGATCGTTCACGAACCTCGTCCTGGGCCCTGGCCTTCGTGGGCGGTTGCAGTGGGGGTGGACGCCAGGACGCTCGCGGGACGGTGCACCGCGCGCCCGGCGACTTCGCGACCTTGGCCGAGGCGGTGGCGGCTGCCGTGGACGGAGACGCCGTGTCCTGGCCCCAGGGACCCACGCCGGCGGCGCTGCTATCGCTCGTGCCGAATCGTGATCGGGATGGAGAGACACTAGGGCGATCCAAAACAGTCGGTCGCCCGTTTGGAGGCGCGGGCGCCTGGTCGTGCGTTTTATCGCCGTCAGCTGCTGCCGCAGCGCCAGGTTCTCCAAGACCAGTTCCCGATGCCCGCGGAGCGCCCACGCCAGCGCGCGGCAGATCACAATCAGCAGCTGCAGCATGCGTCGATCCTGGCTAACGTCGGCACGGACATCAACGCGGACGAGTTCTGGCGAGGGTCAGCGGGGTAAAAGGACAGGGAACGTTCCCGTTGTGCTCGGACGAGAAGGCTTCAGCTACACCTCTTTGAGGCGGCCGGACGCGTACTTGTGCAGCAGGCTCGCGATCAGCGTCTGATACGGCAAGCCCTCGGCGAGCGCTCGCTTCTGGATCGCCTCCAAAGCCGCCGTCACCGCCCTTGGCGCGAGCATCGCCGCCGAGTTTCCTTCAGGGACGAAGAGATGGGGCGCTGTCGCGCGTCCGCTCGACGACGTGCGGACGTCACCCATCGCTCGGCGCTCGCTGCTCATTCTGCTGGGGGCCGGCGCGTGCGTGTTGCTGATCGCCTGCGTCAATCTGGCGGCGCTGTCGCTTGG
>DASTTD010000361.1:0-4981 GCA_035760325.1 Gemmatimonadaceae bacterium | reverse complement strand
GCCATCGTCTGTATCGGGGTGCTGGTCCTGCGGATCAGGGAGCCCGACCGCCCGCGGCCGTTCCGCGTTCCGTTCGTCTGGCCGGTCACCCTTCTCGGGGCGGGCGCGTGCATCTACATCATGCTCGGCCTGCCGGTTCGGGCCTGGGAGCGGTTCGGCATCTGGCTGCTCATCGGCATCGCGCTTTACTTCGTGTACGGGTACCGGCACTCGACCCTGCGGCGAGGCCGGGGGCATCTATAACTCGGAACTACAAAGAACTACAAACTCAGAACTACCTGTTCTGGGTAATAGTTGCCGGTAGCCCCGTTGCGGGTCTCTGCCCCGTCGGCGGGGTCACGTGATTCCCGGGGTGGCAGGAATCGGCATTCTGGCCTGACAACGCGGAGTGTCGGATTTCAAGACGCTGATGCGTAGGAAGAAGCCCGGAGGTTGTGCCGAACAGAGACACGCAACCGGTTACCCACAACCATCACTCGGAACAGGTAGTTCTGCGTTTGTAGTTCCCGGTTAGTTCCCGGTAGTTCTGAGTTTGTAGTTCTGCGTAATTCTGAGCTTGTAGTTCCTTGCAGTTCCAAGTTGCAGTTGCAGTTATTACCCAGGAACCTGACCCCGATGGCAACAGTCTATCAAACTCTGAGGCGCATTTCCCTCACGAAGTGGATCCTGATCGCGATGGTGATCGGGGTCGTCGTCGGCTGGCTATTCCCCGACATTGGCGTCCAGCTCAAGCCGCTCTCGACGATCTTCCTGCGCATGATCAAGTCGATCATCGTGCCGATCATCTTCGGCACGCTGGTGGTCGGCATCGCCGGCCATGGCGACGACATGAAGCGGGTCGGACGGCTCGCGCTCAAGTCGATCATCTACTTCGAAATCGTGACGACGGTTGCACTCTTCATCGGTCTCGCGGCCGTCAACATCACGCGGCCGGGCGACGGCGTGAACCTTCAGGCGTCACCAGAAGAGGGTCAGAACCTCGCCCAGAACACGCAGACCGGAGCGGCCTTCCTCGAGCAGGTCGTGCCACAGAGCTTCTTCGAGGCCGCGTCACGAAACGCAGTGCTGCAGATCGTGTTCTTTTCCATTCTCTTCGGCGTCGCCCTTTCGCAGGTGCGTGGGCGCCCGAAGGAGATCGTTCTCCTCGGCTGCGAGGGACTGGCGGAGGTGATGTTCAAGTTCACCGGGATCGTGATGAAGTACGCGCCGATCGGAATCGGCGCCGCGATAGCGGTGACGGTCGGGCACAGCGGACTGGGAGTGTTGATCAATCTGGGCCAGCTCATACTCACTCTCTATGCCGCGCTCGTCGTCCTCATTCTGTTCGTGTTTCTTCCCGTCGCACTGATGTTCAAGGTGCCGATCAGAGATTTTCTGAGGGTCGTGAAGGAGCCGGCGCTGATCGCTTTCTCGACGACGTCGTCGGAAGCGGCGCTGCCGAGGGCGATGCAGGCGATGGAATCGATCGGAGTTCCGCGGCGGATCGTGGCGTTCGTGATGCCGACGGGGTATTCGTTCAACCTCGATGGCTCGACGCTCTACCTCGCCGTCGCGTCGATATTCGTCGCCCAGGCCGCGGGTGTGGAGCTCTCCTGGGGGCAGCAGCTTCTCATGATGCTGACGCTCATGGTGACGAGCAAAGGGGTCGCGGCTGTTCCGCGGGCATCACTCGTTATCCTGGCGGGAACGCTGGCGAGCTTTGGTCTTCCACTGGAAGGAGTAGCCATCATCCTCGGCGTCGACGAGCTGATGGACATGGCGCGCACGACGGTGAATCTGGTCGGTAACTGCCTGGCGACCGTCGTTATGGCGAAGTGGGAAGGTGAATTCGGCGAGCCGCAGCCCGCAGTGCTCCCCGAGCTGGCAGGACATCCTCCGCTCGAACCTGTGCCCCCGGCACGGCCGATTTAAGCCGCTGCTCGAGGCGTTTGCGCAGCAGTGAGCCCCGGTGCATCAGGCCGCCGCTGAGGGCCACTGACACCGCCGCTCTCTCATCGCTGAAGAGCTGGCGCGCCAGCGCCCGGATGTGCAGCACCAGCTCCTCGGCCGCGAGCGTCACGAGCGCGCTGGCGCGAGGGTCGCCGGCTCCAGCGGTGCTGAGGACCGCGGGCACCAGCGACGCGAACGCGCGCGCATCCGCCGCGGCCGCCCATTGAATGAGGTCCTGGACATCCTCGCACTGCGTCGCGGCGAGGATCGGAAAGAGCAGCGCGGTCGCGGGCTCGCGTCCATCGCTCGATGCCGCGACGATGCTGAGCGCGCGTCTCCCGATCCATCCTCCGCCGCCTTCGTCACCGAACGACGGTCCCCAGCCACCGCACCGAACGAGAGTACCCGATGGACTGCGCCCGTACGCAATCGATCCCGTGCCGGCGACGAGCAGGATCCCCGGGCGGTCTTCGAAGGCGTCGTAATACGCGATCAGTCCGTCCGAATCGATGATCACTTCTTCCGCCAGCTCTTTCCGGTCAACGGCGGAATGCAACGCCTTGGCGGCCTCCTCGCGACCGGTGCCTGATACGCCACAGTAAAGAATGCGCGGGAAGACAGCGCCGGGCTGGGCGATTTCAGCCAGCGCGCGGGTGACGAGGTCGGCGATGACTGCCGCTGAATGCTCGACGCCTTGCAGGGATATCGCCGAGCCGGGGCCCTCGAGGGTGGCCAGCTCCTCGCCGTCCGCCGTGCCGACCATCACGCGTGTCCTGGATCCGCCGCCGTCCACGCCGATCACGATCTCGCTCATTTCCAGCGATCTTCCCCTGTCGGCGCCGGATGGGTGAATGACGATAGAATCCCGACGATCATCGTTATGCTCGTGCCTATCAGCACGTACCACGGCCACGCAATTCGCGAGAGCGACGTAAGGGTGTTCTGAAACGCAGGGAATACCGGAGCCAGCTGCCTCGCGAAAACGACGACGCTCATGATTGTGATCGCGGTCGCCATTCCGAGTATCGCATCGCGCTGAATCGCCCGGCGCCAGAGCATTCCGAGGAAGAAACCGCCAAGCAGCCCGCCGTAGGTGAAGGACGCGATGGAAAGCGCTACCACGACCACTGGCGTTCCTTCCTGCCGATAGAGCAACGCCGCCGTGAGCAGCAGCACGCCCCAGAATAGAGTGAATACCTTGCCCATCCGCAGCGTCTTCGCATCCCCTGGAGCCCGTCCGGACAACGGAAGATAGATGTCATGCGTCGTCGCCGCGGCGAGCGAGTTCATCGACCCGGAGAACGAGCTCATTGCTGCGGCCAGCACCGCGGCGATGATGAGACCCCGGAGGCCCGCGGGCATCTGATCGACGACGAAGGTCGGAAAAATGGAATCAGGCACTTTGAAGGTGCGTTGCTCGTAGAACATCCACAGTCCAAGCCCAATCATTAGAAAGAGAGTGAACTGAAGAATGACGGCGAACCCGCTTCCGATGAGGGCTTTCCGCGCGTCTTTCAGGTTCGACGACGCGAGCAGTCTCTGCACGATGAGCTGGTCTGCCCCGTGAGAAGCCATTGAGAGGAAGGCGCCGCCCAACAATCCAGCAAAGAGCGTCAGCGGCCTGTCGAACCCCAGGTATAAGTCGAGAACCATGAGCTTGCCAGCTGCGCTCGACGAAGAGAGGATCGCGCTCCATCCGCCGGCAACGAGCTGGCCGATCACGTAGACGGCCGCGATTCCACCGCCGATGTACACGACGGTCTGTACGACGTCAGTCCAGATGACGGCTCGCATCCCGCCGTGGTAGGTGTAGATGAGCGTGAGCAGTCCAAGAATGAGGATCGCCGACGGCATCAGGTATTGTTCGGGCACGACAGGCCCGATAATCAGTGCGATTGGTATTGCGGTCGCGAAGATGCGGACCGAGTCCGCCAACGCGCGTGTCCCCATGAATACGATGGAAGCGAAGCGGCGGGTTTCCACTCCGAATCGCTTTTCCAGCAGAGCATAGGCGGTAACGAGATCGCCCTGGTAATACTTCGGCAAAAGTGTGTAGGCGACAACGATTCTGCCGAGCAGGTAACCGGTCGCCAGCTGGAGAAAGCCCAGATTCGTCATGTAGGCGAGTCCGGGAATGCTGATGAACGTGAGGGCGCTCGTCTCGGTAGCGACAACGGAAAAGAGGACCGCCCACCACGGAATCCTCTTGCCGGCAACGAAGTAATCCTTGGCGTCTTTCTGATCGCGGCCGAGCCAGACACCGAGCAGCGTGGTGCCGACCAGATACACGAGCAGCACAATAAAATCGAGGGCGGTGAAATTGGTTCTCATTTCACCGCCCTCGAGTATTTGCCGACCGCCGCTGTGTTTCTACGCAGAGAACGAGCTGCCGCAGCCGCAACCACCGGTCGAATTCGGATTCTTGAAGGTGAAGCCAGAGCCCTGCATCGAAGTGACGTAGTCGATAGTCACGCCGTTGAGATACTGACCGGAAAACGGATCGACGAAGACATTGAACCCATCGCGCGGAATAACGATGTCGTCTTCGGCCGATCGGTCTTCGATGACGAGACTGTATTTGAAGCCACTGCATCCGCCCGGCTGCACGCTGACGCGAAGGCCACCCTCTTCCGCGGTGACGCCTTCAGCATCCATAAACTTCTTGACCTCCACCCCCGCATTCGGGGTGATCGTGAGGTCGATCTCAGGCTGTGACGAAACAGACATTTATCCTCCGGTACTGCATGAATTTAGGCGGTTTCTCCGACGCCGGGTAGTGTCGCCGGCTCCTCCCGGAAAGACCGCGCGATCCAGGCAAAAGCAACCACCGCCAGGACGAGCAAGCCGAATCCCTGAAGCAGATCGCCGAGTACCAGCCTGCCGATCCCGAACAGTGAGGAATACACTGCGACGACGCCTGCGATCCAGTTGGTCCAGGCCAAAGCCCCACCGGGCATGCCCTCCCGGCCGAAGCCGGCCTTTGTCGATATTCTGACCCAGCCCGGTCCGCCAGGTCTGACGCGACGGTAGAATCGCTCCAGCACCGCGTCCG
>DASTTD010000360.1:0-3359 GCA_035760325.1 Gemmatimonadaceae bacterium | reverse complement strand
GCGGTCGAGCATCCGGTTCTTCGCTCCCGCCCGGAATATCCGCCCCCAGGAGCGGCGACAGCCCGAGCGCCGCACCGGCAGCATCTACGACGATACGAGCACAGCCCCGATCATCACGCGCGATCGCGGCCAGGTAGCGGGGGGAGGCTTCCGCATCCGTGGCGAGCTTCCGCTTCCGGGCGTCGGCACCGTCGGGCAGATCAACGGCAGACAGGGTGACGACGAGCTCTTCTATACCTTCACGTCGTACCTGTACCCGACGACCGCTTTCCGATTCGACCTGGATTCGCGGCGTAACGAAGTGTTCCGCGCGCCGAAGGTCGCGTTCGATGCGACTCCGTACGAGACCCGCCAGGTTTTCTTCACCAGCAAGGACGGAACGCGGGTGCCCATGTTCATCACGTCGAAGCGGGGAGTCGCGCTCGATGGGAACAACCCTACTCTCCTCTACGCCTATGGCGGGTTCAACATCTCCCAGACTCCATCCTTCTCGGTGCAGAATCTCGCCTGGCTCGAGATGGGCGGCATTTACGCGGTCGCCAACATTCGTGGTGGGGGCGAGTACGGACAGGACTGGCACGAAGCCGGCACCCTCGGCCGCAAACAGAATGTGTTCGATGATTTCATTGCGGCGGCGGAGTATCTGATCGCGCAGAAGTACACGTCGAAGCAGAAGCTGGCGATTCGTGGCGGCTCGAACGGCGGGTTACTGGTGGGCGCAGTGGTCAACCAGAGGCCCGATCTGTTCGGCGCCGCCCTGCCCGAAGTCGGCGTAATGGATATGCTCCGCTTCCACAAATTCACCATCGGCTGGGCGTGGGTCTCCGACTACGGCACGGCGGACAAGGCGGAGGACTTCAGGTTTCTGCACGCGTACTCGCCGCTGCACAACATCAAGCCGGGGGTCTGTTATCCGCCGACGCTCGCATTCACCGCGGATCACGACGATCGTGTCGTTCCCGGGCACACCTTCAAGTACATCGCAGCGCTTCAGGCGGCGCAGGGCTGCGCGAATCCCATTCTGGTGCGGATCGAGACCAAGGCTGGACACGGCGCCGGAAAGCCGACCACGAAGCAGATAGACCAGGCGGCTGACAGGCTCGCATTTCTCGTCGAGGCGCTGAAGATGAGACCCACGCTCCTGCAGTAATGAATGAATTCGTGACGGCGGCGGACGTGGGCATGCAGGTGCTCAAGACCGCGTTCCTCTCTGTCGCGGCGGTTCTCGCCGTGATCTGCGTGATTGATTGGGCCGTGCGAACGCGGAAGATCAGCCCCTTCAACGCCGTCGCCCGGTTTTTTCGATCGAGCGTCGATCCATTCATCGCGCCGGTCGAGCGGAAAGTGGTTCGCGCCGGCGGTACCCCCGCCAGCGCTCCACTCTGGGCGCTGGTGGCGGTGGTGATCGGTGGAATCATCATCATCACGATTCTGGACTTCATTCGCTCCGAAGTGGTGCGAGCGACGTACTATTCGGCGCAGGGGTCCGCCGGACTTTACAGGCTGCTGGTAACCTGGACGTTCAGCATCCTGATGATCGCGCTGCTGGTGCGGGTGGTGAGCTCCTGGCTTCCTATCTCGCCCTACTCGAGGTGGATCAGCTGGAGCTTTCGCCTCAGCGAGCCGATTCTCGCTCCCCTCCGGCGCATCGTTCCGACACTGGGCGCCTTCGACATCACGCCGATCATCGCCTACTTCCTGCTCCGCTTCATCCAGTCGTTTTTGCTGAGGCTGGTGTAATCGCCCTCGATGCAAGTTACAATTCCGGCGCGGTTGCATTTTCCGTGTATCTCCAGGCGCGCGTTCCTCCCCGGAACGCGGTCGCTGGCTTGCAAGGGATCCTTGACGATAACAACTCGGAACTAAGAATACGTAAGGCCACTTGCCGATAGTCGAGGCAGAAGAACAGTATCCGCTACAACTCACGGCCTACTCGCGGAAGTGACCGGAATCCGGTTAGAGAGAGTCAAACGATTGGCAGAATGATGGAGACTTACTGATGGCGAAGGTGATCCTGGTTGGCAGCGATGTCGCCCTGCTCGAGGGCCTGGCGCAGACGCTGCTGGGTTTCGGGCACGACGTATCCTTTGCCGCGACGATTGGCGAGGTCGCCGGCACTCATGCGAGCGACCCTCCGGCAATTGGGGTGGTCTCGGCCGAGGCGCTCTTCAGGGCCGGTCCCGGTTCGACGCTTCCGCTTGCGTCGGGCGGGGCTCTGATCGTGTACGGGACCTCAGACTCGGACCGGCCGGTGCTGCCGACCAAGCTCCAGCGCGCCACTCTGGCTTACCTGGTTCTCCCTCTCGAGCGGCACCGGCTGATTGCGCTGGTGCAGTCGTTCGATTCGAGGTCGAGGACTACAGGGAGGAGCTTGCCCGAGACTCGAGACGAAGAAAGGGAAGCGCTCTGAACGAAGCGGTAGTAAGGCCAGTGCGGACTGCGGAATAACTGCGGACTGCGGACTAACTGCGGACTGCGGACTACTAACTGCGAACTGCTGACGTACTGCGGACTGTGAACTGCGGGCTCACTGCGGACTGCGGACTGCGGACTTGGCAGGCGGAAGTCGCTTCGCTCCCGCCTTCACGCATCGTCCATGAACGTGCTGGGAGCGCATAGAACGGCACTCGCATGGGATTCAGTTTTGACAGCGCGTTCGCCCTAGCCAAGCCTCAATCTGCCTTTACTGCTTCGTTGCGAAAGCCGGGACGCCAACGGTTCCTCTCGCCCGTAAATCCGCAGCTAGTCCGTTAGTCCCGCACGTCCGCACTCCGCAGTAAGTCCGCAGTTCACAGTCCGCAGTACGTCAGCAGTTCGCAGTTAGTAGTCCGCAGTCCGCAGTTAGTCCGCAGTCCGCAGTTAATCCGTAGATGACAGTTGCCCCGCCCTGTTCCGCGTACTACTATAGGGGTAGGGCACAACTGATCTCCGTGGCGATTTAAAGCAACTTGCGGCCACGTTAAACATTCCGCTAAAGCGCTGGCCCGGCGCTCACGCATGGGCTTTTTTTTATTGCCCGTCCCGGAATGCCGGGAGCAAGGCAGGACGAGATGACCGAAACACGCACCAAATCACCGTACCTGGACGCCATTGACCGGCGCGTGCTCATTTACGACGGCGCAATGGGCACGAACATCCAGCGCTACAACCTCAGCGCGGAGGATTTCGGTGGTAAGTCGCTCGAAGGGTGCAACGACCATCTCGTTCTCACCCGTCCCGATGTAGTTCAGGCCATTCACGAGTCTTTTCTCGCTGTCGGCTGCGACGTCGTCGAGACATGCACCTTTCAGTCGACACCCCGGCGGCTCGAGGAATGGGGAATCGGTGAAAAGACCAGGGACGTGAACCTCGCCGCCGCG
>DASTTD010000359.1:0-11963 GCA_035760325.1 Gemmatimonadaceae bacterium | reverse complement strand
GGCGGGGTGATTCTCTCCGAGCTGCACCTGGGCCGGGATGCGCCGGTGGGGGCGGCGCTCATTCTGCAGCTCCTGCTGGAGGCGGGCGAAGACAAGCCGCTTACGAAGATCGTGGGCGCCTACCCCAGGTACATTATCGTGAAGGACAAGCTGGACCGCCCGAACGCACCGCTCGACAAGGTGTACGAAGCCCTCACCCGGGAGTTCCCGACGGCCGAGGCCGACAGGCAGGACGGGCTCCGGCTGACCTGGGCGGACAGATGGGTGCATGTGAGGCCATCCGGAACGGAACCAATTGTGCGAGTAATAGCGGAGGCGCCCACGGCCCCGGAGGCGGAGCAGCTGGTGACGGACTGCCGGCGGCCGCTGGAGGCCCTCGGAGTGGGAACGGCGAGAGAGTAGGGCAGCACGTACACAATTCAACGACCAGGCAGATATGTGCGGAATAATCGGATACATCGGCTCCCGCGGCGCGACGCCCCTGCTCCTGGAGGGGCTGCGCCGGATGGAGTATCGCGGTTACGACTCCGCCGGAGTCGCCGTGATGAACGGCAAGGGCGTCGAGACGCGGAAGGCCGCCGGTAAGATCGCGGAGCTCGAGAACGCTCTCTCCACGAGCCCCGTAGAAGGGGATCTGGGCATCGGCCACACCCGGTGGGCAACGCACGGTGTGCCAAACGAGTGCAACGCGCACCCCCATCTGGACTGCAAGGGACATGTCGCCGTCGTCCACAATGGCATCATCGAGAACTCGGGAACGCTCAAGACCGGCCTCGTGGCGAGAGGGCACAAGTTCGTCTCCGACACCGACACCGAAGTCATCGCACATCTCATCGAGGACGCATTCGACGGCAGTCTCGAGGACGCCGTGATCGAGGCGCTCTGGCAGATCGAGGGCACCTACGGCATCGCCGTGGTCTCCAGCCTGGACAAGAACAAGATCGTGGCCGCAAGGAAGGGCAGTCCTCTTCTCATCGGGCTCGGGGACGGCGAGTTCTACGTTGCGAGCGATGTCTCGGCGATACTGGCGCAGACCCGCGAAGTCGTCTATCTCGACGACGGCGACGTTGCGGTGCTGACGAGGAACGGATACACGGTCCTCAATCAGCGCGCTCAGCAGCAGGAGAAGGGCGTCAGCAAGATCGACTGGGATCTCGACCAGATCGAGCGGGGCGGGTTCGACCACTTCATGCTGAAGGAGATCTTCGAGCAGCCGGCAACGGTCGAAAACTGCATGCGCGGGCGCCTGCTCCCCGAGGAGGGAACATCGAAGCTCGGAGGCATCAATCTCACCGACGAGCAGCTGCTGAAGTTCGACAACATCCTCATTACCGCCTGCGGCACCAGCTGGCACTCGGCGCTCATCGGGGAGCACATGCTCGAGGACCTGGCGCGCATCCCGGTCGAGGTGGAGTACGCATCCGAGCTGCGCTACCGCAATCCGATCATCACCGACAAGACGCTGTGCATCGTCATCTCGCAGTCGGGCGAGACCGCCGACACGCTTGCGGCAATGCGCGAAGCGAAAGCCCGCGGCGCGTTCACCTACGGCATCGTTAACGTGGTCGGCTCGACTATCGCGCGTGAAAGTGACGGCGGGATCTACGTTCACGCCGGGCCCGAGATCGGCGTTGCGTCGACCAAGGCGTTTACCAGCCAGGTCATGGCGCTGCTTCTCTTTACGCTCAAGCTCGCGCGACTGAAGAATCTCTCGGTGGTGCAGGGACGCGAAATAATCCAGCAAATGCAGGCGCTGCCGAAGAAGATCGAGAGCATTCTCGATCGAGCTCACGAAGTCGAGAAAATTGCCGACGACTTCAAGGACGCGACGAACTTCCTGTACCTGGGCC
The DNA here is from genome assembly GCA_035760325.1 of Gemmatimonadaceae bacterium. Lineage (GTDB taxonomy): Bacteria > Gemmatimonadota > Gemmatimonadetes > Gemmatimonadales > Gemmatimonadaceae > UBA4720. The sequence goes on along the minus strand of DASTTD010000359.1, from coordinate 10,113 downwards.
GCGGCTACAGCTTCCCGACCGCGCTCGAAGGCGCGCTCAAGCTGAAGGAGATCAGCTACATCCACGCCGAGGGGTACCCGGCGGCCGAGATGAAGCACGGACCGATCGCACTCATCGACGCCGACATGCCGGTTGCGTTCATCGCCCCGCACGACGCGGTTTTCGACAAGGTCGTGTCCAACGTGCAGGAAGTGAAGGCGCGCGGCGGCCGTGTCATCGCCATCACCAGCCGCGAGGAAGACGTCCTGGAAGGGAAGCTCGATTACGAGTTCCGCATCCCGGAGACCGCCGACCTGCTGACGCCCATCCTCGCCTCGATCCCGCTGCAGCTGCTCGCGTACTACATCGCGGTCAAGCGCGGCGCGAACGTCGATCAGCCACGCAACCTCGCCAAGTCGGTGACGGTGGAGTAGGGCTGCGAGTTCTGCTCCAGCGAGTCTCGCGCGCCGAGGTTCGGATCGAAGGCCGCACCGCCGGGAGAATCGAGCGGGGCTTTGTCCTTCTGGTCGGCTTCACCCATACCGACACGCCGGAAAAGGTGGACTGGCTCGCCGAGAAAGTGGCGGGACTGAGGTTGTTCGCCGATACGGAAGGAAAGATGAACCTCGCGCTCGCCGACGTGAATGGCGCGGTGCTGGTGGTGTCGCAGTTCACTCTCTACGGCAATGCGGAGAAGGGGAAGAGGCCGAGCTTCATCGACGCGGCGCGACCCGAAATCGCGATCCCGCTTTACGAGCGGTTCATCGCGCGGCTGCGTGAGCACGCGCCGCGGGTGGAGACCGGAGAGTTCGGGGCGATGATGGATGTCGAGCTGGTCAACGACGGACCGGTAACTCTCGGGCTCGAGAAGTGAGCGCGCCTCACGTCGTTCTCGCCTCCGGCTCTCCACGGCGGCACGACCTCCTCAATCTCATCGGGATCCGGCACGAGGTCGTTCCGGCAAACATAGACGAGAGCGTCCGTCCCCGGGAATCGCCGCGCAAGTACGCCGAGCGTCTCGCCAGGGAGAAGGCGAGCTCCGTCAACGGACGCGATTCGGGTGTAATCGCCATCGGCGCGGACACCATTGTCCTCATCGACAGGAAAATTCTCGGCAAGCCCGCCAATGCCGTCGACGCCGGCTCGATGCTGAGCCTTCTCAACGGACGCGAGCACACGGTGGTCACCGCGGTAGCCGTGGCGCGGGGTAAAAAAGTCTGCTCCGGGGTGGAGGAGGTGTCGGTCAAATTCCGGAAGCTGACCGACGACGAGATCGACGCGTACATCGCGACCGGCGAGCCACTGGACAAGGCCGGGGCGTACGGGATTCAGGGCTACGGCGCGACGATCGTGGAGCGGATCGACGGCGATTATTTCGCCGTCATGGGATTACCTCTCGTCCGGCTCGTCGCCCTTCTCGCGGAGGCGGGGGTTCGTTACGGCTTCGGAAGACTTTCCACGCAGTAGCTCCTTCGCCCGCTCGACGACTCGCCGCTCCCCCTCGAAGGCGAGCTCGCTCCCCGCGTCGTCGATCGGCACCCACCGGGCCTCGTTGACTTCCAGGTCATGGTTGGCCGTATCGCCGGAGACGTACTCGAGCAGATAGAAGTGAACGTGCTTGTGGAAGCGGACCCGGATTCCGCCCTCGAGGCCGGCGTACCAGTACTGAATCGTCTCGATGTGTGCACGGGGGCGCGACTCGACTCCTGCCTCCTCGCGCGCTTCGCGGACGGCTGTTTCCTCCGGTTTCTCGCGGGCGTCAACCAGTCCCTTCGGCAGCTGCCAGCGGCGTTGCGGGCCGACCGAGACGATCGCGATGTCGGTCCTTTCCCCGTTTTCAGAGTGGCGATAGACCACTCCGCCCGAAGAGACCTGATCACGGACCGGAATTTTTATCCCGCCGGGCGACTTCTTCGCCGGCGTCACGTTCTTTCCCTTCCGCCATAGCGCTGCCGCCACAGCTGAACCTTCTCCATCACATCACGCGTCTCGATTCTTCTCATCCTTCCAGGACGATTTTCCATCGAGATCGGATAGTCCTCCCCGGGATCTCCGTAGGCATCGATGATCAGGTCGTGAAATAGCCGGTACGGGCCCGTGCGTTTCGGGTTCGTGTATCCCATGAGGCTGATGACCGGCCGATCCAGGGCGACGCTCATGTGAAGCGGCCCCGTGTCGGGCGACAGAACCAGCGAAGATGCATGCAGAATCGAAACGAGCTTCCGGAGTCCGCTGCCGAGCTCGGTGCGAGGCTTGTTTTTCGTCAGGTCCATGACCCGCTGCTGCGCGGCCAGCTCCCGCTCGGATTTTCCGCCGACAAGCACCACCTGCATTCCGAACGCGTCGTGCAGCTGGTCAGCGACCTGGGCCCAGCGTTCCGGAATCCAGTCCTTTTCCGGTTTGCTCGTGCCGACGACGATCGAGGCAATCGGCCTGTCGATCGACGAGATGAATCCACGCTGCCATCCGCGCTCTTCCTTCCAGGGACCGAGATCCCATACGACGGGATCCGGCGGAACCCCGAGCGCGGTGAGAAACTCGAAATACTGATTCTGCACGTGCTGGACCGGCCGCGAAGGGATTTTCCGGTTCGTGAAGAGCCAGTTGAAATCGCGCGCCCGGGCGCGGTCGAACCCGAGCTTCGTCGGCGCCCGCGTGAATGCGGTGACGATTCCGGCCTTCAGGTAGACCTGCAGATTGATGACGAGGTCGAACTCCCGCCCGGCCAGCGCCTTTCTCACGTCGACGAACGCTCTCCACCCTTTCGACCGATCGAACAGCACGATCTCATCGACTGATCGATGGCCTCTCACCAGCGCCGCGGCGCCGGGCTGAAGCACCCAGGTTATGGTCGTCGCGGGATTGGCGCGCTTCAGCGCGTTGATGACGGGCAGCACGTGCACCGCGTCGCCGACCGCGCTCATCATCACGATGCAGACACGGCCGGGGACAGTCGGGTCAGGGATGCTCACTCCACCCCTCGCTCGCGTAGACGCAAGTGCTCCTCGTCCTCGGCGCTGAACGAAATGTCGCCCCTCTCCCGCCACTTTCTCATCGACCTGAGGAGCCGGTCCAGATTGGCCGTCGCGACGAGGGGGGACCCGGGGGAATGGAACTGAACCCGGTCGACGTCGAGCACGTACGCGTCCAGCCCTTCGCCCTCTCCGGCTGTCATCAGAATGTTCTTCAGGTTCAGGTCCTGGTGGTGCGCTCCCGCCTGGGTGAGCGACCTCAGAAGCCGGGCAATGGCGTCGAAGACCATCAGGCGGTGAGGCTGGTCCGTCACCTTGGCCAGGACGACAGAGAGATCATGCCCGTTCGAGACCTCGCGTGTGGCGATGTCGAAGCGCCTGAATACCGCCAAGGTCGGGTAGGAGACGTAGGCCAGCACCTCCGGAGTGCTCACGCCCATTGCTCGCAGCCTCAGAGACGTGACGAGCTCGGTCAGCCCGCGCGTGGGCAGGAAGTAGACATCCCTGCTTATCTTCGCCATCCAGCCGCCGCGCATGCTGTGGCGCACCACCGCCCGACCGCATCCTTCAGGCAGCGTGACGGCGAATACCGGAGCGCGCCCGATGAGCGGCGTGGCGTCAGGTTGCGACTGCGCGTACTCGTACAGCGACGATGCCTCGAGCGCCTTGCGGATTCCCGCTGCACAGGTCTTCACCGCGAGCACGCGCGCGTTACCGACGGTGAACCGGTCGTACGACGAGATCGAGATTGCGATCATTGCCCGCTGGCGGGGGACGGTCGCCGGACTGCCGCGATCGCGCTCAGGAGCGCTTCCGCCTTGCCGCGGGTTTCATCCCACTCCGTTTCGCCGACGGAGTCGGCGACGATCCCCGCTCCCGCCTGCACTGAAGCCTTGCCCCCGGTGACGATGCAGGTGCGAATGGTGATCGCGAGATCCATCCTGGCGCCTCCCGCGGCTATGTACCCGATCGCGCCCGCGTACGGCCCACGCGACACCGGCTCCAGCTCGTCGATGATTTCCATCGCCCGGATTTTCGGCGCGCCGGTCATGGTGCCCGCGGGAAAGGTTGCGCGAAACACGTCGAGGCCGGACAACCCGGGGCGGAGATTCCCTTCGACCTGACTCACGATGTGCAGCACGTGCGAGAACTTCTCGACCTTCATGAACTCGGTGACGCGGACGCTGCCGAATGTGGACACGCGACCCACGTCGTTCCTGCCCAGATCGACGAGCATCACGTGCTCTGCCCGCTCTTTCTCGTCCGCGAGCAGCTCGCCGGCGAGGCGATCGTCGCCCTCCGGCTCCGTGGCGCGGCGTCTCGTTCCGGCGATCGGCCGCAGGATGACGCGCGAGCCGGAAACGCGGACGAGGAGTTCCGGCGAGCTTCCCACGATCTCGAGCCCGTCCAGCACGAGATGATACATGTACGGCGACGGATTGATCGCGCGCAGCGCGCGATAGAGCTCCGAAGGATCGAAGTCGAGCGGCACGTCGATCCGCCGGGACAGGAGAACCTGGAAGCAGTCGCCGGCCCGAATGTACTCGCGGATTCGCTCGACGTGCTCGATGAACGCCGTGCGATCGTAGCTCGAAGTTTCCTCCCTCGGCAGCGTCGGGGCATCCTGGGGTAATGGCGGCAGGGAGACCGGCCCGCGCAACCGTCGGAAGATTTCCTCCAGCTCCCCGTTCGCCTCCGCGTGCAGCGACTCGAGCTCACCGTCCGTGGCGCGCGGGGGAATCGGTACGGAGATGACGACGCGCGCGCGCCCGTGCAGGTTGTCGAGTATCACGAGTGAGCGGGTGAACACGAACAGCGCATCGGGAGCGCCAAGAGAAGGCTTGGGGCGCACGGGAAGTCTTTCGATCACCCGCGCGACGTCGTAGCTGAAAAACCCGACGATGCCGCTCCAGAACTCTCCGAGCTCGGCGACATTCGATGGCTTCACGTCTTCGACGAGGCGGGCGAGATCGGCGAGCGGATCGGGCGGCGTCCTCGGGTTGTGCCAGCCGCGCCCGGGCGTCCAGTCATCGACGACTCCACCGGTGAGCCGCCACGCAAAGCGCGGCTCCGAGCCCATGTACGTGTAGCGCGCCCACGTCTCGCCCCCGGCCGGAGCCGATTCGAGCAGAAAGGCGAAGGGACCTCGGCGCAGTTTCGCGAAAGCAGTGACCGGGGTGTCGGTGTCCAGGACGCAATCGCGCCAGACGGGAACGAGTCCGCTCGTCGCGGCGAGGCGCTTGAATCCATCGAGACTCATGACCGCATTCCGATCGGTGATACCGTCGTCCGCGATTGCTCGAACCTGACCTCCAGGTAACTTTCCTCCATGAGATCCACGTTCAGATCCAATTTCGCTTCAGCGCTGGTGATCACTGTTTGTCTGGCGGGGCTGATCGACGCGCGTGCCGCCGCGGCGCAGCAGGCGTGGAACGACGCGCGCAGTCGTGGACTCGTGGAGCGCGCAACGGAGCGGCGGGCGCGCCAGCTCGCCGACACGGCCCTGGTCGACTACAAAGCGACGGCGCATGGCTATCTGACGTTTCTCGCACAGTTTGGGGAAGGGTTCACCGAGCCCCCAAAGATCGTGAAAGCCGACGAGCTGGGGCTGGAAGTGTACTGGCGCGCGCCTGATCTGAGCAAGCAGCGGATCGTGGGCCGCCGCGACACGCTGCTGCTTCCAACCGACATCAACTATCACCGCGACCACCTCGGGATAGTTCAGAACAACTTCCCGAACATCATCAGGCTGGGGGATGGAGACGAAGTCCGCGACGTTCCGCATCCGCTCTCCGCCGCCGGTCTCGAGCAGTATGACTACGCGATTCGGGATTCGCTCCAGATACGCCTGGGCCCGCGTGTGCTCGACGTCTACGAGGTGCGCGTGCGGCCGCGCGACGACCGTGAGCCGCGCGCGATAGGCGCGGTCTACATTGATCGCGAGACCGGCGAGGTCGTGCGCATGGCGTTCAGCTTCACTCGTTCCGCGTTGAAGGACAAGGATCTCGAGGACGTATCGGTAGTGCTGGAGAACGGCCTCATCGACGGCCGCTTCTGGCTGCCGAGGCGTCAGGAGATCGAGATAAGGCGCACCGGGTCCTGGCTGGACTATCCGGCGAGGGGAATCATCCGGGGACGCTGGGAGATATGCTGCTATGAAGTCAACCGCGGTATCCCCGCGGCGTACTTCACCGGACCGGAGATCGTACTGGCCCCGCGCGTGGAGCGCGAGCAGAATCCGTTTCCTTTTGCGGGACGGCTTCTCGACTCGCTGCCAAGCGATGTAAGGGCAGCGACGGACGAGGACGTGAGAAAAGTGCAGGAGGAAGCGCGCGCGCTCGTGCGCTCACAGGCGCTGGCAAGAGGTCGAGGCCTCGCGCTCTCGGCGAGTCACGTCTCGGACCTGGCTCGATTCAATCGGGTGGAGGGTCTCGCTCTTGGAAGCGGGTTGCACCAGCGCATGGGAAACGGATTCTCCGTCACGGCCTCCGGACGCTACGGGTTCAGCGATCACGAGGTAAAGGGACGGGGCGCGCTCGACTACAGGACCGGCGCCGGGTCCTCGCTCACGATCTCGGCGGAACGAGTCTATCGCGATCTCAGCGAAGAGCTCGAGACATCGCTCGTTCGCAACACGATTGCGGCGCAGGAATTCGGCAGCGATTACACCGATCCCTACGACGTCAGGCGTGTGGGCGTGGCGGCGACGCTCGCGCGGAGCGGCTGGCGGCCGTCGCTCGGGCTCAGTGTGGAGCGCCACGCGCCGCTCACGGTGAACGCATCGCCCGCCAATGGGAAATTCGAGCGGACCGTTCCAGTTGCCGTCCTCCGCGAGCGGCGCCTCACGCTCGCATTGAGCCGTCCGACGACGCTGACTTTCGGCGGCTACGAGCTGGGTGCGCGCGTCGCGGTTACGGCGATCGACATCGTCAGGAGCGCGACGATTTACGGAGACGTGCTTCGCCCGTCGGTGATGATCGACCTCCAGCGTCCGTTTGGAGCGCGGCGAGTCGTTCTGCATACGATCGCAGCCGGCGCGTTCGGTAATGGCGCGATCGCGCCGCAGCACCACGTCTTTCTTGGCGGACCTACCACGGGGCCGGGCTACGAGTTTCACGAGTTCGTGGGAAGAGGCGGCTTGAGTCAACGCATCGAATGGCGCACGCCGGCCCCTTTCTTCCCGATTCCTCTCGGGCGGTACGGGAGGGCGCCAGGATCGTTCACTCTTGCTCCCTTCGCGACGGTTGTCCGGGTCGACCGCCCGGCCGCGTTCAGGGAAGCCAGGCAGGGGTGGTATCCATCGCTCGGCGTCGGAGCGATAACCCTTTTCGACGTACTGAGATTCGATGTCGCCCGGGGGCTTCGCGGCGGAAGATGGACGTTCTCGGTCGACGTGGCGCGCGATTTCTGGAGCGTCCTCTAGGACGTTACGGTACGGCGCGGGACGGATCGTCGTCGGCGGACAGTCGAAGCCGGATAATGTGAATGGGTGCAGAACTCACCGCCGCGCACGGCAATCGATTCGTGGCTGATCGCATTGCTCAGGGAGCTGCTGCCTGACGCAGCGGTTTCGAGCCTCGAATCAAAAGCTGACGGTGACTACTGGGAGGCCGCGGTAAGGGAAGGACTCGTCACGGATGACGAGCTTCTCGAGAAGCTGGCTGCGCGAACGCGTACGCGGATCGCCAGCGACCTGCTGGTGAGCTCCGAAGCGCGCGACCTCGTTCCGGAGCGGCTCGCGCGCCGTTTCCGGATTCTGCCGTTGTCGGTTTCCCCGCTGGGGCTCGAGATAGCGACATCGGATCCATACGACCTCGATTGCGAGAAGACGCTCGCTTTCGCTACCAGGCGCGTCGTCCGGATGGCTCTTGCCTCTCCCGGCCGGATACTGGAACGAATCGAGGAGGTGTACGCACCGGCAGGCCTGGTGGAGCGGCCCGTGATCAAGCTCGTCGACCACATCGTTGCGGAGGGAATCTCCGCGGGGGCGAGCGATATCCATCTCGAGGCTGGTGAGCACGGAATCGCCGTGAGGTACCGCATCGACGGCATTCTGCGCGAAGTCATGGTTCTGCCTCAGGCCGTGGGCGTCGCTCTTGTATCCCGCGTCAAGATCATGTCGCAGATGGACATCGCCGACCGGCTGCGGCCGCAGGGCGGACGCGCGCGGGTAAGCATAAACGGCGCGCGGGTGGATCTGCGAGTCTCGACCCTTCCGGCGTCACATGGGGAAAAGGTCGTCATCAGGATCCTGGACTCGCGCGCCGGCCTCAGGTCGCTCGATGCGCTCGGCCTCGATTCGATCGATGCGCCGCGGATGCAGAAGCTGCTCGACGTGCGGGAAGGGCTGGTTCTCGTGACCGGACCGACCGGATCCGGGAAGACGACGACCTTGTACGCCGCACTCAGACTTCTGCAGCAGCGCGGCGTCAACATCATAACCGTCGAAGATCCCGTTGAGTACCGCATTCCGGGGATCGTCCAGGTGCAGATTCATGAAAAGGCTGGGCTCACTTTCGCTTCCGCGCTGCGGTCGGTGCTGCGCCAGGATCCAGACGTCGTTTTGATCGGTGAGATCCGGGACCGGGAGACCGCCGCGATAGCGCTGCAGGCTTCCCTCACGGGTCACCTCGTTTTCGCGACGCTGCACACCAACGATGCCTGCAGCTCCATAACCCGTCTCACCGACCTTGGCGTCGACTGCGCGAAGCTCGCCGGAGCATTGAAGGGGATCATCGCGCAGCGCCTCATCCGGCGATTGTGCGCCGTTTGCAGACAGGTCGCGAACGCCGGAGTCCCGCGAACCCTCATCGGCGCCATTCCCGAAAGCTCGATGATCTATAATCCGACAGGATGCTCGGAATGCGGCCTCACCGGGTACCGCGGCCGCATTGCCGTGACCGAACTGTTGCTGACGACGCCCGAAATCGAACGGGCCGTTGCCGGTGGGGAAGCCCTGGACAATCTCGTGACCGTAGCCAGGGAGGCCGGCACCCGGTCGCTGTGGTCCTGCGGCGCGGCCCACCTGCTCGACGGCACTACCAGCGCCCAGGAGCTTCTCCGGGTGCTGGAGCCCGAGCACGAGCGCGCTCCTGTCCACGACTCGCGGCGGGGGTATGATTCAGCGCGCCCCATCATCTACGAGAGCAGCGTGGCAACTCAAAAGACAAAAATCGTCGCGGGTGTCGTCGAGGTCTATGTCATTCGCCGCAATGGCGGAGACTGGCGCGTGCTCGTGCTCCAGCGCGCCAGCGACACGAAGCGGCCGGATTCGTGGGAGACCGTGTACGGAAAGATCGATGGCGACGAGCGTCCGGAGCGGGCGGCCGCGCGCGAGGTGCAGGAAGAGACGGGCCTCGATATCGAAGCGCTTTACAATCTGACGGTCAGCAGCTTCTACCTGCATGAGATCCGGACCGTTCAGATGGCGATCGCCTTCGTCGCGTTCGTCGATGACGCGGCAGTCGTGCGGCTCAGCCAGGAACACCGCGAATTCGACTGGCTGTCGGTCGACGACGCGTGCGGGAGATTCACCTGGCCGCGAGCGGCGGCGGCACTGCGTGATGCGAGGCACCTGTTCACAAAAGGGGATGCAGGCCCTGTTGAAGACGTACTCCGCGTACTCTAGGAGCGCCTCGCTACTGGACGGGAGAAGATTGCGTTTTGAGTTGACCGCTGTTGCGTTGTCCGTTGTTGCGTTGTCCGTTGTTGAGTTAGCCGATTTCACACGACAAGGTTCCGGGACGCTTACCGTCGTTTGACGGTCGTCAGGTTCTCGTTGTCGGTTGGCGCGTTCGGCTTTACTCTCACGCTCTTCGCCGGGATGCCGACGTAGACGTGATACGGGCGCACATCCTTGGTGGCGACAGCCATCGCGCCCACCATCGCCTGCTCAGCGACGTGCACGCCGGCCAGGACCGTTGCGTGATAGGTGATTCTCACTCCATCGTCGAGGCGCGTGAGCGCGTCGGTGACGTCCTTCTGATCGACGATGCTGTGGGTGTGGCTGTAGATATTCGCGTAGTCGCTGATCGACACGTTGTTGCCGAGTGAGATTCCACCACGGTCGTCGAGAAGGACGTGGCGGTGCACGACCACGTTATCGCCGACGTCCATGTTGTAGCCGAAAGAGAACTCCACGTGCTGGAATGCCTTGAAGTTC
>DASTTD010000358.1:0-5404 GCA_035760325.1 Gemmatimonadaceae bacterium | reverse complement strand
GTCCAGTTCCGCATCGACCACAATCCGGGATGGCTCTCCGATCGCGGCATGGTCTTCGTCTCCCTGGGCGAGCCGGATCAGGTGATGGAGAGAAACGTCAATCAGACTTTTTCGCCCACGCAGGTCTCACCGAATACCCGCCTCCAGATCTGGCAGTACCGCCAGTACGATGCGCAGCTGGTGTTCTACGAGGAGATGGGCGGAAGATGGAGACTGACCCGTCCCAGCCAGGCGGAATTCATGTCTCTCAGCGCGCGCAGGCAGATGAGATAGCTCGCTCTCGGTCCACAAGGGGCGTCTTTATATTGGTTGAATGAAAGCCCCAACTGGCCCGAGACTGTTTCTGGTCGATGGCTATGCGCTCATCTACCGCGCGTTCTTCGCGCTCATCTCACGGCCGCTCACGACCAGCAAAGGCGAGAACACATCCGCCAGCTGGGGCATCGCGAACTTCCTCCAGCGGCTGATCACCAAGCACAAGCCCGAATACCTGGGCTGGGTGCATGACTCCGGGCTCTCGTTCCGACACGAGCGATATCCGGCGTACAAGGCGACGCGCGAGAAGCTGACCGAAGAGCTCCAGTCCGATTTTGACCGCGGCATGGACCGCATCTGTCAGATTCTCGATGCCTACCGGATCCCGATTCTCTCCCTGCCGGGGTACGAAGCCGACGATGTCATCGGGACGCTCGTAGCGCGCAGCGTCGAAGCCGGTGTGAACGTCGTGGTCGTGTCCGGGGACAAGGATTTCCAGCAGCTGATCAAACCCGGCGTCTGGCTCCTCAATCCCGGCCGCGGCGGACCAGCCAACGTCGAGGAACACTGGGTCGGAGTGGACAACGCGGAGGAGCGTCTCGGCGTGCCTCCGCGGTTCGTGACCGACTATCTGGCGCTGGTCGGGGATTCCTCCGACAACATTCCCGGCGTGCGCGGCATCGGAGACAAGACCGCGTCGGAGCTCGTCAAACAATACGGAGACCTCGAGTCGATACTGGCGCATGCGCCCGAGATCACGAAGAAGCGGCCGCGTGAGGCATTGCTCGAGCACGCCGAAAACGCCCGGCTTTCCAAGGAATTAGTAACAATAAGGCACGATTTGCCCGTTCCATTCGATCTCGAATCACTGCGAACGAAACAACCCGACCACCAGCAGCTTCGCTCTCTCTTCATCGAGCTCGAGTTTCACACGCTCGCCAAGGATGCAGCCGGGCAGGTAGCGGTCGAGGAGAAGCCGCGGAAGAAGCTCGAGTACGTGACTGTCGATTCCGTCGAAGGCGTACGGTATGCCGTGGAGCGTGCGCGCGAAACAGGCGTGATCGGCCTCGACACGGAAACGCTCATGCATCCCGACAGCCCACAGCCGGGTGATCCTCTCCGCTCGTCGCTCGTGTCCATTGCGATAGCCGTCGGTGAAGGCGAGGCCTACTATTTTCCCCTCCGCCACCGACTGCCACGTGCCGGCCAGGGCGAGCTGCTCGTCGACGTGGCCGGCGATCGCTCGGCGACCGACGCGCCCGAGGAACGCGGGCTCGTCCGTGGCGGTGACGAGGTCTTCGCTGATTTCCCCGGGCAGAAAAAGAAAAGCTCAGCGGAGCCGTCGAGCATTGCCGCCCGGATGCTGAGGACCAGCCGCCCTTCGGCCGTGCGCAATCTTCCAGCCCTCGAGTCGGCTGAGATGGAGCCGCTGCGGGCGCTTCTCGAAGATCCGGACGTTGCCAAAACCGTACAGAACGCCAAGTACGATCTTCTCGTTTTCCGGTGCGCGGGAGTGAAGCTCGCCGGGCTCGATTTCGATACGATGCTTGCCAGCTATGTGCTCGATCCCGGCCGCCGATCACACGGTATCGATGTGCTTGCGCTCGAGTTTCTCGATCACACCATGACCTCGTACGCCGAGCTGTGCGGGAAAGGCCGGGGCGAGATTCCGTTCGATGAGTGCCCGATCGAGGCAGCGCGGAACTACTCATGCGAGGACGCGGACATGACGCTCCGACTCCGCCGTGTTTTCGAGCCGCAGCTTGAAACCCAGGAGCTCAGAAGGCTTCTCGACGGTGTCGAGATCCCGCTCGTCGACGTTCTGGCGGAGATGGAATGGACGGGGATCGCGATCGATCTGCCGTGGTTTGCATCGCTCAAGCAGCGATTCAAGAGCGAGCGTGAAGCGGTCGAGAGGCAGATCTACGAAACCGCCGGAATGGAATTCAACATCAATTCCAATCCACAGCTGAGAGAGATCCTCTTCGGGAAGCTGAACCTGCCCGTCCTGAAGAAGACGAGCACCGGCCCATCGACCGATGCGAGCGTGCTGAAGGAGCTTGCGGAGGAAGGACATGTTCTCCCGACGTTGCTCATGGAATACCGTGAGCTGTCGAAGCTCGAGAATACGTATCTCGACGCATTGCCGCGCCTCGTGAACCCGAAGACCGGCCGGCTGCACACATCCTTCAATCAGACGGTGGCGAGTACAGGGCGCCTGTCCTCGAGTGATCCCAATCTTCAGAACATTCCGATCCGGCGTGAGCTGGGCCGCGACATCAGACGCGGGTTCATCCCGCGGGAGGGCTGGACCCTTCTCGCGGCGGACTACTCGCAGATCGAGCTCCGGCTACTGGCGCACCTGTCACGGGATGCGGCTTTCGTCGAGGCGTTCAGAGCCGGGGGTGACATCCACCGGCAGACGGCAGCGGTCATCTTCGATGTTCCACTCGCCGACGTTACGGCGGAAATGCGCAGCCGCGCGAAGACGATCAACTTCGCGACGATCTACGGGCAGGGACCGCATGCGCTCTCGCGCCAGCTGGGGATCGAGCATGCCGAAGCGAAGGAATTCATCGCCCGGTATTTCCAGCGGTTTCAGGGCGTGCGCAACTACCTGGATTCGATGGTGGCCTTCGCGCGCGAGCATGGGTTCGTGCAAACGATATTCGGCCGCCGCAGGTACATACCGGAGCTCCGTGAGAGAAACTTCAACATCCGCGCATTCGGTGAGCGCACGGCCGCCAATTCACCCATCCAGGGCTCGGCGGCCGACCTCATCAAGATCGCGATGATCCGAATCGATGCGGCGCTGAGAACGGAAAAGCTCGAGAGCAAAATGCTCCTGCAGGTTCACGACGAGCTGGTGTTCGAGGTGAGACCTGAGGAGATGGACGACGTGCAGTCGCTCGTGAAGCAGCAGATGGAGCATGCCGCCGAGCTTTCGGTTCCGCTCATCGTGGACCTCGGAGCAGGAAAGAACTGGCTCGAAACCAAGCTGTAAGCTTTACACGGCGGCCGCAGAAACCGGCCTGGTGAATCTGTCCGGCACTCCGCGCAATACCAGCCAGGCCAGCAGCATCCCGATGGCGACCGTTCCAACTCCTGCCCTGTAAGCCGGCCCCACGCCAATGTGAGGCGTAAGTCCGTCAACGGCGAAAGCCCAGATAAAAGGCCCCACGATCGCGGCAGCTCGCGCTGACAGCACGAGCAGACTGAAAAATCGGCCCGCCTCCACGTCGGGAACGAGGGTGAGGAGCAGTGGCCGCTCGGAGGTTGCTATTCCGCCGAAGATCAGGCCGATTCCCGCGCCGATTACCCAGAAGGAAGCACGAGTCGGAGCCGCTATCATCGCGATGAGCAGGAAGATCCAGGTCGCGATTATCCAGGACAGCGTTCGCTTCGGTCCGAATCGGTCGACGATCCTGCCAATCACGTAGCTGCCGACGATCGCCGGTATCGTCAGCACCAGGAGCAGCGTGGCCTCGGATCCCCGTGTGAACCCCATCGCGAAGATGGCATAGAGCGCCATGTTCGCGACCATTGTTCCCATTGCATCCTGGTATAGAAAGGACGCGAGAATGAACCGCAGCGTGCCGGGATGCTTCTTTGCATCCCGAACAGTTCGCCTGAGGTCGCGAAACGCTTCGCGCCAGAGCACGCGACCCTTCCCAAGGTGTCTGTTGTGGTCACGGCAGAACAGAAAAAGCGGAAGCGAGAAAAGCAGGAACAGGAAAGCGGTGGGAACGAAGGTGGAAACTCTTCCGCCATGCGCGGTGAATGGGACGACGTTTCTCAGAAAGTCGATCACATTCCCCGGAAGTGTCCCGATCATCGGGATTGCGCCCGTGAAGAATGGCAGAGTGAGGAGCACTCCGGTGATAGTGCCGACGTAGCCGAGCGATGTTCCGATTCCCGAAAGTCGCCCGCGGTAATGAACCGGAGCGAGCTCCGGCATCATTGCGTTGTAGAACGGCTGGGCTCCCTGGTAGGCGTAATTGGCCATCGTGAACGCCGCCAGCACACCGAAAAGCGCGAGGCTGGATAGCTCACCTCTCGCTGGAGCCGGATCGACGACTCCTTCCCCCACCAACGGCAAGCTGGTCTGGCCAAGAACGGCCATTACTACGAGAGCCACACACGCGACGATGGTGAAGCTGACCACCCAGGGCTTTCTCCTCTGGGTAACGTCGGAGATCGCGCCGAAAAGGGGAATTGAAACGACCACCAGTGCTGACGTGATGCCGTTCACGGTCGCGTACAGTGTGTTTGACTGGCCGAGGTCGGCGATCAGCCACGCCGAGAAATAGAGCGTGGCGATGTTCATCGAGAACACCGTGTTCGCGAAATCGTAGAGCGCCCAGCTCAGCCGCTCACGGAGCGGCGCCAGAGGCGGGTTCAGATCACCGGCGGGAAGATCATTCCTCAGTTCTGTCAACTTGTCCTCGGCTGGGGAGACCTCGCACAACGCCGTAGCGGCGGACAAATTACTTCCATGTCCCCCCTTCCTGCTCGTATTAGCGTCCAGCTGGGACTTCTGCTCGCTGTCATATCCTGTGGCGACAAGGGCACTCGCGTATCTGATTCCGGACGGTCGTCTCCAACGGACGTTAGCTCGACCGCCCCCGTGAACGCGACCAACTGGGATCTGGACGCGGGACCGGTAATGGTCATGGCTCTCGCGGAAGGAGAGAGTGTCGGCATCGTACTGCCGCAGGCGACCGACAGCACGTTCCCCTCCGACGAATCAGTGTCCGTCCCTTCCGATCTGACGGTCGACCTGATCGGACGCGCCGGGAAAATCGCGTCTAATGTCGAAGTCACGCCGATCACACCGACTGCCGGTGTCGACGAATGCCAGTCGTGGCCTCCGGCGCGGACCAGAACGGCGCAGGCTGGATGGAGGGTCGGCTTCCCGGCTGGTCGTGTTGCCGCGGTGCCTCTCGACTCCGTCGACAGAATGTCCGGCGCTGATTCGGCTGCGTTGGCAGCGACGATCGTGAAGGCGGTGTCCGCGCTGCCCCTGGGATCCGATTCCGAATTTCGCGGTCTCCCCTTCCGCGTTCGCTCCGCCTACACTTTCCGCACTGATTCCATTGCCGGCGTGATCGCCGACGTCGTGCGCAGCGTGAACGAAGAAGCCAATCCA
>DASTTD010000357.1:0-3120 GCA_035760325.1 Gemmatimonadaceae bacterium | reverse complement strand
TGCACGTTGGCGATCTTGTCGCCCAGCTTGATGGCTTTCGCCTCCCTTGAGATCTTGGGCGCGTGGTCGATCTGCTGCTGCTTGCGAACGGCCTTATCGAGCGATTTGTCGTCGGTCAGTTCCTCAACGACCTTCCGGACCGTTCGTCCGAACCGCGCCTCGAGTTCCTCAGCCGTGGTCTTCGTATCCTCGATGGTGTCGTGCAGGACGGCGGCCATCAGCGTCACGAGGTCGGTGACGCCCCCGGTGTCGGCCAACAGATGCGCGACTGCAATCGGGTGGTTGATATAGGGCGAGGCATCCTTGTCCTTGCGCCGCTGCATGGAGTGCTTACACGACGCAAACTCGATCGCCTTCAATAGACTCGCCGTATCAGTCCTGTCCTCAGACATTGCCACCTCCTGTTCGAATCGCCCACCATCGGGCGACACGTGATTGGGGCCACTTCCCCGAGTCAAGACCAGCGTACCCGACCACGCTGACAGGTCGGGTCATACCCGCATTCTCGCCGGGCGGACCTGGAGCGAAGACAAGGCGTATGACCAGCCCTGTCACACCCTCGCACTACAGTCGACTGCACACCGGGACCGATGGACGGCCGGTGAAAGAGGTTCCATGGCTGACCAGTCGATCTCGTGCCCTTCCTGTGGAAAAAAGATCCCGCTGACACGCGCCTTGCGCGCCGACATCGAGGCGTCGCTCAAGCAGCAGTTCGACCAGACGCTGCAAGACCGCGAGCGCGAACTGCGCGCGAATTACGAGAGCCGGCTCGAGGAGGATCTGCAGCGCGCGCAGGCAGACGCTGCGAAGAAGGCGGAGAAGAGGGTCGCGCAGGAGCTCGCCGGACTGAACGACCAGGTCAAGGATCAGGCGAAAGATCTCGAAGAGGCTCGACGCCTCGAACTCTCGATGCGCAAGAGGGAGCGAGAGCTTGAACAAAAGCAGCAGGAGCTGGAGCTGACTGTCGCGCGAGAGATCGACAAAGAACGCACCCGGCTCGTCACCGCGACGCAGGAGCGTCTTGTCGAGGAGCACCGCCTGAAGGACGCAGAGAAGGAAAAGCAACTGGGTGACATGCGCCGTCAGATCGAAGATCTGAAGCGGAAGGCCGAACAAGGCTCGCAGCAACTCCAGGGTGAAGCCGGAGAAGGAGAACTGGAATCGCTCCTGCGGGCCAACTTCCCGTCAGACGAGTTCAGCGCAATCGCCCAGGGCGTCCGCGGGGCCGACGTGCATCAGGTCGTCATCGACCCCCGCGGCAGCAAGATCGGCGCAATCGTGTGGGAGTGCAAGAACACCAGGAACTGGAGCGACGGGTGGATCGCGAAGTTGAAACAGGATCAGCGAATGCTGCACGCCGACGTCGCGGTGCTCGTGACGGCAACCTTGCCCAAGGGCTGCACCAGGTTTGCGCTCATCGACGGTGTCCTGGTGAGTGATTTCGCCTGTGCCGCCGGCCTGGCGGCGGTCGTCCGGTCAAACCTGTGTCAGCTTGCGCAGGCGCGGCGCGCAGCGATCAGCAAAGAAGAAAGCCTGGAGCTCTTGCACCGATACTTGTCGGGTGTCGAATTCCGTCACCGCGTCGAGGCCGTCGTGGAGGCGTTCACGGCCATGCGGCACGACCTGGACCAGGAGCGCCGAGCCGCCGAGCGGCAGTGGGCGCGCCGTTCTCGTCAGATTGATGCGGTCACCTTCAGCGTTGCCGGAATGTACGGCGACCTGCAAGGGCTGGTTCCCGCCTTGCCGCCGATCGCGCTCCTTGAACTGCCCGAGGCGGAGGAGTTGAGCCTGCCGTGAAAAAACGCAGCGCCAAGCTCCCCGCGACCGACAGGCCCGACGCAAGCGCCGACGCGGAGGCATTCGCCCTGGAAATGCGGGATGTCGTCCGGCTTGAGCCCGACCCGCGCGGGCGCGTCCGAAGTGTTGCACCCATCACTCGGCCGCGTCACTCACCCCAGCAGCCGGAAGATGCGGACGTATCAGATAACGACTTCGTCGCGCCCGGCGTCGATCGGCGCGAGATCAGGAAACTGAAGCAAGGTGTATACATCGTCCGCGGCCGGCGCGACCTGCACGGCATGACGGGTGCCGACGCGCTCGCCAGCGTGGGACGGTTCATCGAGAACAGCCGGCATGCCAGCCATCGATGCGTCTGCATCATCCACGGCCGCGGGCTGCACTCAGAAGGCAACCGGCCGGTCCTGAAGACGCGCGTGCGGAAGTACCTCAGGTCGCACCGGTCGGTCCTCGCGTACGCGGACGCGCCGGCGTCAGACGGCGGTTCGGGCGCCGTTTACGTGCTGTTGCGGAAGTAAGCGCATCACGTTCGTATGCCTGGCCGAGCCGCGAAGACACTTTGAACGAGAGATGATTATCATTAGCGCATGAGCCACGCGGGAACATTGCGTAGCCGATGGATCGTCAGCCGCGAGTTCGACCTCTCGCTGTTCTTCGGCGGCGCCGCGCTCAGCCTGCTCGTCCTCGTGCTGGCCCTGGTGCTGCGCGCGCCGATCGTCGCGCTCTGGTGGATCTGGCTGCTCGCGTTCGATGGCCCGCATATCGGCGCCGCATTCACTCGCACCTATCTGGATCGCCAGGAATGGACACGGCGCCCCGGCATGCTCGCCGGCAGCCTGGCGACGTTCGCGATCGGACCGCTGGCGCTGGCACTCGGCGTCGCCGCCAGTTCCGACGCGCCGTTCCTGTTGTTCCTGGGATTCGCAACGCTCTACGGCTACTACCACGTCGTGCGGCAGCACTGGGGATTCGTGTCGCTCTACAACGCGCGCAACGGCGCGCGCGATCCCGGCATGATCGCCGTCGATCGCGTCACGTTGTATCTCGGGTCGTGGCTGCCGTACGCCTATTTTGTGTTGTCGCATCCCCGCGCCCGGACGCTGATCGGTTTGTCCGCGACCATCGAGTCGGTGCTCGAGCACGCGCTGCTCTGGGGGCTCGCCGCCGTCTGGGCGGCCACGCTGGTCCGATTCGCGTCGGTTCACCTGCGCCGGCGTTCGTTCGGCGAGCCGAAAGTCGCGTATCTGCTCGTCACCGTGTTACTGCACGGTGCGATCTACTTCGGCGTCGGGCGCTTCGAGCCGGTCTATGGCTCGTCGAATG
>DASTTD010000356.1:0-4931 GCA_035760325.1 Gemmatimonadaceae bacterium | reverse complement strand
CGTGGCTCGAGGATGTGCAGACCGATGTCGTCCGCGCTGATCGACTGATTCGACAGCACCACGGCTGCGCGCTGGCTCTCCGCGTCGAGGCCGATGAAGGCGCGATAGCCTCCGGTTCCCCCGTTGTGCCAGACGATCGTCCGGCCGAACGGGTTCAGGATCTGCCAGCCGAGCCCGATTTTCAGCGGACCACCGATGATGCGGCGCGTTCCCCGGGTCGTGGCCAGCGCTCTGGTGACTCGCGTAGTTGGTTGCTGGAGATTGGCAGCCAGGAACTTCAGCATGTCCCCCACCGTCGAGCGCAGCGCACCTGCTCCCGCCAATGCCGGAAGATCCCAGAGTCCCGTCTTGACGCCGGCCTCGTCGTGCCCCTGGGCAAATCGATTCGCCATCGACCGGCTCAGGACGATTCTGGTGTCCTTCATGTTCAACGGATCGAGAATCCGCTCTCTCAGCAGTTGCTCGTAGCTCTTCCCCGCTCTGAGAGCGAGCGCGTGACCGAGCAATCCGACGCCAAGATTCGAGTACTCGAACTGCTCCCCGATATCCCGGGTGAGCTCATATCCGGATAGGAAAGAGTAGAGCTGGTCGACGGTGTAATCCGCATAGGGATTTTTCGGATCCTTCGGGCTGAGATTTCCAGGGAGGCGCGGGAGGCCGGAGAACTGAGTGGCGAGGTCGAGCAGGGTGATCTGCTTGCCGTTGCGCTTCGGAACCCTGACGAAGGCGGGCAGATACCGCGCGACCGGATCCTCGAGCCGAACCTCTCCCCGCGCGACCATCTCGGCGAGGAGCGCGGCAGTGAAGACCTTGGTAATCGACCCGATCTCGAACACCGTATGCATCCCGAGCTGGACCTTGCTCGCCCCGGAAGTGCCCGCGATGAAGACTTTCGTCTGTCCGTGATCGAGAGTCCCGACGACCAGCCCCACCGCCTGTTTTCGGTCCACCCGCTCCTGGATCATTGACTCGATGTCAATATCGGAGGGGGCTTGACCGCGGGCGTGCGCGGCCAGGATCAGCGTTCCCAGCAGCGGGAGGGTAGCCCGGTTGCGAAAGGTCTTGCGGAACGTCCTATGCGTATATATACATTCAGAGTGCATAATATCCCAGTAGCCGGTAAGCCCGCCCTTCCTTTCGCGAGGGTCGATACCAGAGTTCCGCAAGCCACGGTCCGTCGCGCCACGCGCGGCGACGCCGGGCAGATCGCGGATCTGGTAACGCCCTACAGCGCGCAGGGCTTGATGCTGCCGCGGACCGCAGAGCAGATCGCCACGTGCATTGATAATTACGTCGTGGCGGCCGACGGGAATGGCCGCGTGCTGGCTTGCGCCGCTCTCGAGGAATATTCTCCCTCGCTGGGGGAGGTGTCGTCGGTGGCCGTGACGGAGTCGCAGCACGGGCGCGGACTGGGGACCCAGGTGGTGCTTGGCATCGAGCGCCTCGCACGGGCGAGGAACATCGACGAGATCTTCGCCCTCAGCCTCACCGACAACTTCTTTCTGGCCCTGTCATACCAGCTTGTCGATATCTCGCGCTATCCCGAAAAGCTCCTGCGCTACGAAGCGCTCGCCAGCGCCGGCGTCAACATCGTACCCAAGCGGTGCTACCGGAAAGTCCTCGGATCCTCCTGGAGCGCACCGCAGCTCGTCGAGCAGGCTCAGCCGATACCGGCCCGGAAGAGGCGGAAGGTCGGTTAGCCCTCGACGATTGCCTGGAGCGCCTGCCGCACTCCGGGATCGGAGCTTCTCGACAGCGCCGAGATCGCGCGACGCCGCAAAGTGAGATTCTGCTCGTTGCGAGCGATCCAGACGAGCTTGTCGGTCGCGGCCTTGCTCGCGTCGGACCGGTAGACATCGATCAGAGAGCTGCGAATCTGGGTATCCTGGGCAGCATCGTACAACGCGATCAGCGTCGCAATCGGAGCCCCCGCGCGACGCACGTGCTGCAGCGCCCGCCGTCTGACTTCGGGCGAAGCGCGGTCGTCCCGCACGATAGCCATCAGCCATTGCACGTTCTCCGTGCCGCCCAGATTCGCGATCGACGAGAGGACTGCATTTCGTGAGTTCGTCCCTGTCAGACGTGGAAAGAGCGACCGCAGCAGCGCGGCATCCTGCGCGGTGACGTACGATCCACCGAGTCCGCGCAACGCCTCGGTCAGCACCTGATCCGGCAGGTCGGTTCGCTGTACGACCGAGCGCAGAAACTGGCGGGCGCGCGGATCGCCGGATCGCGCCAGGGCCTTCATGCTCTCGCGCCCGATCCACGAAGTCGTGTTGCTCGTGGCGAGCTGGATGAGGGGCTGCACGCCCGCGCCCTGATCGAGTCGCGCCAGCACCGAAAGCGCATGCGAGCGAACGCGCTGCGCGTCGTCTTCGTTTCTGGCGATCTGAACCAGCGCTGTTCCGACGCGATCGAGCGCGCTTGTCTCGCTCCGCGCCAGGCCGGAAAGAGCCGCGGTGCGGGTCTCGAGGGGACGTCCCGAGTCGCGCGCGATATCCAGCAGTTTCGCCGAGGCCTGCACGTTCTCGCCCAGCAGCGCGGCGAAGATGGCGTCCCTGCCGACACGTCCTTCCGCGCGAGCCGCGACCGTAAGCAGGTAGTCCGCTGCCTCCGCAGCCGTGACGGTGCCGAGATTGGCGACATCCGCCTGTGCCGCCGTGCCGCCTACGTATCTGCGCAGTGCAATGGGCGATCGGTCAGCGAGGTCGATCACGACTCTTACCGGTCCTGCCTGGCAGTGCTCGGACACGGTGCCCGTATATGTCCCGACGAAGTTGTCTCTCGTCGAGATATACGTGCGGCCATCGCCGCACACGCCCGGCCGCGCCGGATAACTGAATTGAACGGAGCGTGACGAGCTCGATGCCACCCGGCTCGCGAGCGATTGAGCCGGGACGTCCGTCGCCATACCGGGCAGAGCGAGGAGGGATGCCAGGGCGATCCGCGCGAGTTGGTTTTTCATCTGTCGAGTATCTCCAGCAGAAGTTTTTTCGTTCTCGGATCTTTGCGTCGGGACAGAGCCGAAATGGCCATCCGCCGCATTTCGGGGTCGGTGCCGGTCTTCGCGATGGCCATCAGCTTGTCGGCCGCTTCGGGCTCGGATCGCGATCCGTAGAGGCTGATCAAGCGCGTGCGGAGCCGGCGTTCGCCGGCCGCGTCGTAAACGGCGACGAGGTCGTTGATTGGAATCGTCGCGCGCCCGGCGTAGCTGAGGGCGGCGCTCCGGACATCGAGCGGCTCGCTCTGATTCCTGATGAGTGACAGCAGCCAACGCTCGTTTTCGCTGCCGCCGATCCGCGCGAGCGCGCGTATCGCTCCGAGCTTGAGACGCGAGCTCGCGAGCCGGGGATAGATCGACCTGAGATATGCACCGCCATCGGAGCTATGCTCTCCGACGACACTCGCGAGCGCCGTCGCGCGGAGGCTTTCGCTCACATCGTTGCGCTCGATGATGTTCCTGATCGCCTGTCGGGCGCGGGGACTTTCGCTCCTCGCCAGCGCCGCGACCGCGGACCGCTGGAGCGATTCGTTCCCGGGCGTGCGGGCGATCTCCTCGAGCGTCGCGAGAGCCTGGTCTCCAGGCATCTTCGCCAGCCAGCGGAGGGCTTCGGATCGGACGCGTGGATCCGTGTCGTTGCGCGCCGAGGTGATGATGAGAGCCGTTGCTTCGGGGTCGCCGCGCTTGGCGAGGAGGAACAGCGCGTTCCGCCGCAGGCTTGCCGAGCATTGGTCGCGCTTGGCGAGAATCCGCCGGAAAATTGGTGTGGTCGATTCCTGATCCATTTCGCCGAGCGAGCTGAGCGCGGCCACACGGACGGCGGCGTCCTCCTTGTCGCATGGCTCCCCCTGCTGGCCCGCCTGTCTCTCGATCTCCGTCATGGAGCGGACATCGCCACGCTGCGCGAGCGCGCCGCGAATGCGGGACGCCAGCGTCGCGGCGTCGGCCTTCAGCGAAGCCTGGTAGTATCGCCTGCCATCACTTTCCAGTGCGGCCAGTGCTTCGCGCAGGTCGGAAGTTCCACCGATCCGATACAGCGCGAACGCTTTCCAGTAGCGCGCGTCGGCCGCGTAGGCGGAGTTGGGAAAGCGCTGGGTGATGTCGCCGAAGAGCTGCGCCGCGCGGCGGTACTCCCCGCGGTTGAGCGTCTGCCGCGCGAGGCGATAGAGCGAATCAGCGGGATCCGCCTGAGCCCAGGCCTGCGGCGGCTCGCTGGCGACGTCGCCGAACTGCTGCTCGAACCGCGACTGGCCGGGGACATGCCAGACAGGAGTCGGGGTTATGGGTGCGATAGCGACATCCGGCGTCACCAGCGGATCGTGGAGTTCTGCTAAAAGCGGATGCAAATCAAGATCGAGCGCCATCACTGGCGACATTTGCTCGAACGGGATCATCGGCTCGAGTGGCATCACGGGCTCGAGTGGCATCAGCGGCTCGAACGGTATGAGCGGCTCAGGTGCCAGCATCGGCTCCAGTTGCTCCAGTCTCTCCAACAGCAGCATCGGCTCCAGTGGCAGCAGTGGCTCGAGATCCGGTGCCTCGTTGAATTGGAGGAAGTTCTCGCCGCCGAGGAGCTCGAACGCGGCAGGCGGCGCGGGCGGCGTGGGCGCCGTAGCGGGAGCGGGAGTCTGCGCTGACGCCGTGGCAGCGGTTACTACAAGCGCGACTCCGAATAAGGCTCTTTTGATCATCCTTCCCTCTATTCTGCTGATTGAGTTGTGACCGCCGCGGAATTCAGACGCGAGATGACGTCCGCCTGTTCTACGGTCTGGTGAATCAGATCGAGATCGCTCCTGTTGCGCTCCACTCTCAGCCTCGCGATCTGCACCAGCACCAGCTCGAGATCCTCGAGCAGACCGCGCAGCTTCGGATCCTGCGCCGCCGGAGAATCCATCAGCAGCCGGGTGGTCACGAGAAGATCCGAGGCCTT
>DASTTD010000355.1:0-8593 GCA_035760325.1 Gemmatimonadaceae bacterium | reverse complement strand
CTCGAAGAATCGCCAGCAATCCCTGGAGACTCCCGGAAGGTCCAGACTGATCTGCGCCAACGCCGAGCGCTGCAGATCGCTCGAGCCCTGAGTGGCGAGAAGATTCCGGAGAGTCTGCCACCCGGTTGGCAGCCGCGCATCCACGAGGGTCCGGATTCCCAGCTGTCCAAGCGCGAGTGTCGCATGCGGTGTCGAGCTCTGTGTCTCGGTGAGCAGAGCGACGGCAGGCACCCGCGGAAACTCGCGGACCATTGCGGCCACGCGCGATGAGCTTTGCGATCCATAGCGAGTGACCGAGATGAGCACGAGGTTGGCTTTCTGCTGCCGGAGATCCGAGAGCACTTCTTCGAGTGATTCTCTGTGGAGGGGCTCACAGAGTCCCTGCGCGGCGGCATCGACCCGTGATCTTTCCAATGGAGTGAGAATTGTCGTTACCGGTGTTCGCAATGCTTCGCGCTTGACGTTCGGCGGCATGGGGAGCCTCGAGAGAGTGGTCGAGTTTTTTGCCGCGCGAACGATAGCAGGGCACGTCAGAGGCAGGTCAGCACGCGTAATCCCCTCTAAGCCAGGTTTTATTTCATCGGCAGGCCCATTCGATTTCACAAAGAGCAAGATCAACAAAGAACGACACAGATCTAAGGTGACAGAGGCACAGCTGGGAGTTGCGAGACCAGCAAAACACCGTGAGGGTCGACTCCCGTCGTCATCTCGCAACTCTTGCCTACGCTTCTGTCACCTCAGATCTGTGTCGTTCTACGTTAAACCAGCCAGAACTCAGCAAGAGATTTCAGTGGCACGTTTTCATCCGCTGACTGTATATATTTTGAGGTAGGCAATCGGTCGGGCGATCGCGCATTAAGTATCCTCGTGATACTTAATTCGAGGAAAGTCCGGGCTCCATTGGACAGACCGCCAGGTAACGCCTGGGCACAGGTGGCGAGAGCCGCCTATGTGACGGAAAGTGCCACAGAGAACAGACCGCCACCTCTAGGGGTGGCAAGGGTGAAAAGGTGGGGTAAGAGCCCACCGCGTTCGTGGTAACACGGACGGCACGGCAAACCCCGGTCGGAGCAAGGCCAAATATGCGGTGAGAGGTGTCCACCTCGATCAAGACTCCGCGGGTAGGCTGCTGGAGGGCATGGGTGACCATGCTCCTAGAGAAATGATCGTCCGGGCTGCTTCAGGCAGTCCGACAAAACCCGGCTTATAGACCGATTGCTTGCACCTTGAACGGCCTCCCGCGAATCTTCGTCGGAGGCCGTTCACTTTTCTTCCCGGGGTTTACGTGCATCGCTCGCGCGGCAAATGGCTCTCGATTCTCCTCACTGTATCAACCTGGGCGTGTGCGTCCGCATCACGCCCGGATCCAGGTGTGGGGCGCGACGATCCTCGATCTGTTCCCACACCAGTGCCCACATCGGCCGCAGGTCCGTGGTCGTTCAGTCCGGCTACAGGCACCAGAGCATACCGTGTCTCTAGAAACGCGTCGATCGAGGAAGTGACGGACTCCGCCGTCCGCCGGGAAGTCGTCAGCAATTTCACACATGAGATCCTCACGCTCGAGCAGGCCGGTGAAGAGATGAGCTTCAAGGCGGTCGTCGATACGTTCGCGGTTATCACACCGGGGCCAATCGAGCCGGCACAGATCGTCCAGCTCCCGGTTCAGCTGACAGGAAGCCTGGGCACGGGCGGCGTTCGGGTGGAAAGTCCGCCACCTGATTCATGTGATGCAGTCAGGGCAACCGTCGCGGCAGACATACACAACCTTCTGGCGCCAATGCCGTCACAGCTCTCGAGGAGCGCAGTGTGGCGGGATGTGATTACAACTTCCGGATGCCAGGCCGGAATACCGACGGCGGCGGTGACGAGACGAATATTTACTGTAGCCGGCGAGGTCGAGCACTCAGGTAGGCTGCTCCTGCTCGTGCAAAGAGTGGATTCAGTCGATGCGCGCGGCGAAGGAGCGTATGGACAGCACCGGATGAAGGTAGAAGGTACCGGTGCCGGAACAGCCCTCTATTACCTGGAAACCGCGACCGGAGAAGTTTCCCAGCTGACGACGAACCAGCGAACCCGGATTACGGTCACTACCTCAGGCAGGCTGCACTCCTTCACACAAACGACGAGTCAGGATTTCGTTCGAGTCCGCTAATCGACCAGCCGCAAGGGCATTACGAGACACATGTACGACGCCGGATTCTTCCAGCCTTCGGGCTCGATCGTCGCCGCGCGCTCCGGAGCCTTGAAAGTCATTCGTACTTCGTCACTCGGGATATACCGCAGAATCTCGAGCAGATAGCTGGCATTGAATCCGATGTCGAGCTGGTCGCCGGTGAAATTGATCGGCAGCTCGTCCTGGGCTTCGCCAAGATCCGGAGTCTGGACGCTGAACTTCAGCATGCCGGCGTTGAACGAAAGGCGAATGCGATGGGTCTGGTCCGATGCGATCACCGACATGCGCTTGAGTGCGCTCATCAGCGCCACCTTGTCGGTGATCGCGACCTTGTCATTGTCCTTGGGGATGACCTGCTCGTAATTCGGGTACGGACCTTCGATCAGCCGGGTGAACACCGCGGTGAACGGAGACCTGAAGCCGATATGATTGTCTCCGCGCGCGATCTCGAGCTCTTCCTCGGCCGGAAAGAGACGCCGGACCTGCTCGAGCGCCTTGGGGGGAACTATCAGGTCGCTCGAGGGAGCATCCGCCGAATCGATCTTCATTTCCATCTTGGCCAGGCGGTGTCCGTTGGTTGCCACCATCCGCATCATTTCGGGCCGGAGCTCCCACAGCACGCCATTGAGAATCGGCCGGCTTTCTTCCGAGGAAACCGCAAACGACGTGTGAGAGATGAGCTGCTGAAGATCTCCCGACCGGATCCTCCAGCTCTCGTTGAACCGCACGGACGGAAAGGTCGGAAACTCGTCCCGCGGCAACCCGAGAAGCTTGAAGCGCGATCTACCGCACTCGAGCGTGACACGCTGTTCGCCGACGGCTCCGATCTTCACCGGAGCGGGAGGAAGCTCGCGCGCAATCTCGCTCAGCTTTTTCGCCGGAATCGTCACCGCGCCCTGGGCCTCGACATCGGCGGCAACCTCGGTACTCACAGCGATATCCAGATCCGTACCGGAGAGCTTGATCCCCTTATCCGTAGTCTCGAGCAGGATGTTCGCCAGCACCGGCAAGGTTGTCTTTGCCGGAATGCTTGCAGCTACCGCGGCAAGTCCTTCCTGGAGTTTTTCCCGAGAGATCGTGAAACGCATCCTGCTCCTTTCCGGATTCCGGTGAGCTTCTGGTATCTAATCTTGTAAAGAATTAAAACAGCAGCAGTAGTAGTCACTGTGGAACTGTGTCGAGTCGGTCCTAAACTATGACTGGCTGTGGGTTTCCGCTATGCCGTTTAATGTTTGCTCTGCGTCTATAACTCGATGTTCCGCTCATGGCCGGATCGTTTTTCTACAGCCATGAGCGTTCGATGCGAATCAGGTGTGGACAGGTGTGAGATTCTGCAGCGCCGTACGGATTTTCTGAATGCGGTTCTTCAGCTCACTGTCCTGTGATACGGCTTCCTGAACTTTTTCCAGGCTGTGGATAACGGTAGAATGGTCCCGTCCTCCGAATCCGTTACCGATTTCCACCAGCTGTGTCGATAAGAGCTCCCTGGTGAGATACATCGCGATCTGGCGGGGCGTGGTGAGCAGCTTTGTCCTCGTCTTGGACCGCAGACCTTCGACGGTCACTCCCCATTCCTTTGCAACCGCCTGCTGGATTGCCAGGAGCGTCAGAGTCGTGTCCTTCTCCTGATCGAGCGCCTCCGATGCGCGAAGCTTGTCCCGCAGCGCTTCCCTCGCGACCTCGACGGTGATGTCCTTGTGCTTCAGCGAAGCGTAGGCGAGCAGCTTGATGATTGCTCCCTCCAGCTCACGGACGTTCGACCTCACGTGCTCGGCGATGAAGTAGATGACATCGTCCGGGATTGTGAGCTCGAGCCGGTCGAGCTTTGCCTTCTGTTTGAGGATGGCGACACGGTGCTCGAAATCGGGAAGCGCGATGTCAGCTACCATCCCCCACTGGAAGCGGCTGATGAGACGCGCCTCGAGTCCGGCGATCTCCGAGGGAGGCCGGTCACTGGTGAGAACGATCTGGCGGCCGGCTTCGTACAATGCGTTGAAGGTGTGAAAGAACTCTTCCTGCGTCGATTCCTTGCGTCCTTTGAGAAAATGGACGTCATCGATGAGTAGCAGATCCGTTTCGCGGTACCGCCGGCGAAACTCCGCTCCTGTCCGATCCAGGATCGCCCCGATCAGCTCATTCATGAACTGCTCGGCGCCAACATATGTGATGCGGGTCTCGGGGCTGCGCTGAAGGGTCTCATGCGCGATCGCCTGCATGAGGTGGGTCTTGCCAAGACCCGTGTCCCCGTAAATGAAGAGCGGATTGTAGACCTTTCCGGGAGCCTGGCTGACTGCGTGTGCGGCGGCGGCCGCGACGTCATTCGACTTGCCGATGACGAACAGGTCGAACGTGTATCGGTCGCTCAGCGGCGTCGAGGTGTTGTTGCTTCGCGCAAAGGCCGGCTTCACCGGGTTCGGAGGCGGAGCAACAAAAAAATCCATCTGTGAGCGCTTCTTCCGCTCCTCGTGGACGCGGAAAACGACGTTCAGTGGATGTCCAAGCACGATCGGCGCGTAGCTGGAGACGAGCTCTGCGTGCTTCGAGTTGTTCCAGTCCGCCGTGAACTGGTCGGGAGCCCCGGCGAAGAGCGTGTTGCCTTCCATCGAAAGGGCTTCGGTTGGCTCCAGCCACGCCTGGAAGGTCTGGTCCGGAAGCTCCTGACGGGCACGGTCAAGAAGGAGTTTCCACACTTCGGAGTGGGAGAGCGACATGACGTGCTACCCTAGCCCAGTTATGTGGAAAAGTCAAACCAACGATGGCGAGAAGTGCTTCACCTGACTTGACCTATCTCCAATACTGGAATAGTTTTACCCGCTTCAATCCCGCAGCAGGATCTGCTCGGTTTCCGGAGTATCATAATGGGCAAGCCCACCTACCGTCCCCGCAACAAGCGCCGGATCCGTACCCACGGATTTCGGTTGCGAATGGCTACTAAATGGGGACGTGAAGTTCTAAGCCGCCGGCGCAAGAAGGGTCGCAAGCGTCTGACGGTTCAGTTGCCAACGAAATACGCTGGCGCATAAGCCACTTGGGCTTCCTCGCAGCCGCCGGCTGACGAAGGAAGCCGATCTGGAAGCGGTAAGACGTGCAGGGAAGCGGATGCAAACCGAGCATCTAGAAGCTCGGGCAGCCGCTTCCCTTTTGCTTCATCCCAGAGTCGGCATAGTCGTTCCGAAGTACAGGAACAGCATCGTGAGCCGGAACCGAGTGAGGCGACGCCTGCGTGAGCTTGCCAGAATCCGCCTCCTGCCGAATCTTGGCAGTGTCGATCTGCTGGTGCGCGCGAAACCTCCCGCTTATGCCACGACGTTCGAGCAGCTGGCTTCCGATGTCGAGGCGATTGCGCGCTGGGTGCCCGGCATCGTATCCCGGAACTAAATGCGAGCCATTTTCATCAAGGTGATCCGAGGGTATCAGGTGGCCATATCACCGCTGTTCCCGGCCACCTGTCGGTACTATCCAACCTGCTCGGCGTACGCGCTCGAAGCCTTCGAGCGATACGGTTCGCTCAAAGGGATGAGGCTCACGATAGGCCGTATTCTGCGGTGTCACCCCTTTAGGCCTGGCGGCTACGATCCGGTTCCCTGATGGATAAGCGCTTTTTCCTCGCTCTGTTTCTTTCGCTGATCGTCATTGCGATCTCCCAGGTGCTGTTTCCCCCACCGGCACCGGTCAGGCCTCCGGCTGCCACGGGAGATTCAACCGGCGTTGTCACACCACCAGCCTCGTCGGAGACACGAGTGCAGGCACCAGTGGCAGCGAGCACGACACCGGCACCGCCGTCCGATTCGGTACTCCCGCCCGGAGTGGCGGGTGCAGAGTCGACGGTCGTGACGGTGCCGAAAGTCATCTACACGTTCAGCAATATCGGAGCGGCTCCGGTATCCATCGTCATCCGGGATTATCAGAACCGATCTCCGAGTGGCGGTCTCGTCGATCTCTCACTTCCCGGTCTGCCCCTCCTGGGATTCCGGCTCGCTGCCGGTGGAGACACGGTCGATCTGCGTCGAGTGCCGTTCTCTCTCGTACGCGGCAGTGATGCAGAGCGGGAAACTCTCACCTACAACGCCGGCGCCGGAACCAGACAGATAGCGATCACTTACGCCATCCCGCACGACACTGCCGCGAGCTATTCGCTTCAGGTCAGCGGCCGCGTCACTGGTGGGGAAGGTCAGAGCTATGTCCTGGTGGATCTGCCTTCGAGCATGAGATCGGTGGAAGAGGACACCATCGCCGACCAGCGAAGTCTCGCCTACAGCTTCAAGCCGCAGCGGGATTATGCCAGCAGCGTGTTGTTCGGCGACCTCGATCCCGGCGAACAACGTCTGCAGCCGGGTCCTCTCAAATGGCTGGCGGTCAAGAGCAAGTACTTCGTTCTTGGAGTTCTGCCGGAGACGGGAGGCTCGATAAGCGAGGCAACGCTTACGGGCGGACCGCGGACATCAAAAACCGCCACCAACGCGTTCGGAACAGCGGTCATCCCGGTGGACAGCGAGACGTTCGCGTTCGATGTCTATGCCGGGCCGCAGGAGTCCCAGCGGTTGTTCAGGATGGGGCGCGAATTCGATCAGGTGAATCCCTATGGCTGGGGCTTCTTCAAGGGAGTGCTGCATCCAATTGCCTCGGAGATAATTCGCGGGCTGCTCTGGATGCACAATCGGCTCGAGCTCAGTTACGGCTGGGTGCTGATCATCCTCGGCGTTCTGATCCGACTGGCTCTCTGGCCCCTCAACCAGAGCGCCATGCGCTCGAGTCTCAAGATGCAGGAGATTCAGCCGAGGCTTCAGGCAGCTCAGAAGAAGTACAAGGATGATCCTCTGAAGCAGCGCGAAGCTATCATGAAGGTCTACAAGGAAGCGGATGTCAGTCCCTTCGCGGGGCTGACGGGGTGTCTGCCGGCGCTGCTCCCGATGCCGATTCTGATCGCCCTGTTCTTCGTGTTCCAGAACACCATCGAGTTCCGTGGCGTGCCCTTCATGTGGCTTCACGACATCTCGGTCAAGGATCCGTACTACATCCTCCCTCTTCTGATGGGCGCGTCGATGTTCCTCCTTTCGTGGATCGGCATGCGCAACGCTCCGCCCAACCCGCAGGCGAAGATGATGATGTACATGTTTCCGGTCGTGATGACCGTCGTTCTCCTCAACATGGCATCGGGGCTCAACCTCTACTACACCGCCCAGAACATCGCAGCGCTCCCGCAGCAGTGGCTTCTGGCGCGCGAGCGCGCGAAGGCGCGCGCGCTCAAGCCATAGGTCCAGCGGATGCTGCGCGTCACGTATATTGGTCACGCAACGCTACTAATTGAAGTCGAAGGAAGGCGCTTTCTCACCGACCCCAACTTCGATACCACGCTCGGGGGATTCCTGCCCCGGGTCAGCCTTCCGGGGATCGCCCTCGATGCCCTGCCGAAGCTCGACGCGATTCTGGTTACCCACGCTCACGCGGACCACCTCTCGTTCGATTCGCTCGATGCTCTTCCGAAGAACATCCCGGTTTACGCTCCCCCGGCCGTGGCGCGCTGGCTGGTGAAGCAGGGCTACACCCACTCCCTGCCTCTGGCGCCTCGTGAGTCCGTAAGTGTCGGTGGGGTGAGCATTCGAGCCGCTTCCGCGACGCACAAGGGGAATCGCTACGGTGTGGACCGATGGCGCAGCGCCGCGAATATGTATCTATTTGAAACTAAGACTGTCTCCTGCTTCTTCGCCGGCGACACAGCCCTGGTCGACGACACGACGCATCTCGTCGAGAATCATCTCACCGCGGAAGGACGGGTCCTCGATTTTGCTCTGCTGCCGATCGGCCACGCTCCGTGGTGGAAGCCGGGATTCAGAAGGGGACACCTGACGAGCGCCGACGCGCTCACGCTCTTCGAGCGGCTGAAGGCGCGCTACCTGATACCATATCACTGGGGAACCTTCAATCACGTGACGTCGACCGCGTTCGATGCAATCGATCGTCTCCGTATCGCGCTCGAGACTCATCCTCTCCGGTCGTCGGTAAAAATCCTGGAGCCGGGCACGACTTTCATATTGCCCACGCCAGAGTCGTGACGCAGCATGTCGGCGGCAATCCCGCAGGAAGGCTCGACGACACGATAGTCTCCCTTGCCACGGCTCCCGGCCGGAGCGCTGTTGCCCTCATCCGCCTGAGCGGGCCGCGAGCATTTTCGATCGCGGCAAGACACGTGACTCCGTGGAGCACCGAGCCGCGTGAAGCCAGACTTTGCACTGTTCACAGCCATGGTGAACGTCTCGACCAGGCTCTGGTAACCGTTTTTCCGGGGCCGGACTCGTTTACTGGCGACGATATAGTGGAGATTTCCACTCACGGCGGCTTTCTGGTGCCGGCGTCCGTAATCGCCGTTCTCATCTCCTCGGGTGCACGCCAGGCATACGCCGGAGAGTTCACGCGCAGGGC
>DASTTD010000354.1:0-3428 GCA_035760325.1 Gemmatimonadaceae bacterium | reverse complement strand
GTGATTCAGGTCCTCTCGCTTCAGGTAAACGGAGCATCCCACTGAAGCGGAAAGGCGCGGCGCGATTCCGAGGGGAGACGGCCGGCCGACGTAATCCTTGAGAAGCTTGTCCAGCTCTGTGACGAAGGCGCTGTCGCGCATCGCCGCGTCGAATGCCGCCTCCAGCTCGTCCAGAGCCGGGATCAACGTTTCGGGAACGTACCGCCCGCCGAACGGGCCAAATCGATGCGCGGTGTCAGCCAGCATTTTTTCGCCTGGGAGATCCGGCGACCGCCGCCGCGAAGGCCTCCATCCGGCCGCGGTCCTTGATACCGGGCGATGACTCGACCCCGGACGACACGTCTACGACGTCGGGAGCGAGAGTGCGCATTGCGGTCTCGACGTTTGCAGCGGTCAGCCCTCCCGCCAGGACCACCGAAACACCGCCCCTCATGCGGGCAAGGTCCGCCGCCAGGTCACTCCATGGAAGCGCCTGGCCGGTTCCTCCCAGCAGATGCTGCGACCGTGCGTCGAGCACGATCGCGTCCGCAGACTCAAGGACGATCTGCGTCTCGTCGGCGATGTGCGTGTCGCCGACCCTTACGGCCGCCCAGACATGTCCGGCGAACCGGTCTTTCACCGCCATCACGTCGGCGGCGGTCGGATCGGCGTGCAGCTGAACGACATCGAGGCGCACTTCGTCGGCGATCCTGGCGATCTCGTCGGGGGCATTGGTACCGAATACGCCGACGCGCTTCACCGCCTCGCCCGCGCCGGCCAGGACATTCCGCGCGGCCGCGGGCGTCAGGCGGCGCGGGCTCTCGGCGAAGATCACACCCGCGTAGGACGCTCCGACCTCGGTCGCGACCGCGGCATCCTCCGCCCGGGTAAGGCCGCAGAACTTAATTTTGGCGAGCATCCGGGACCCGCGTGACGCCCGCGAGTGAACGGACCGTTGCCTCGGGGTCCGCTGATCTCGACAAAAGAGACCCCACCAGTATGGCGTCCGCTCCACTGGCTGCTGCGCGCTCGATGTCAGCCCGCGCCTCGAAGCCGCTCTCGGCGATAGCCCAGCACGACGGCGGGATCAGCGGGAGTATCCGATCCACGGTGGAGGCATCGATGACCAGCGTTTCGAGATCGCGATTGTTGACTCCGATGATCTCGGCGCCGGCGGAAAGGGCCAGGTCGAGCTCGCGCTCGTCCCGCACCTCGACGAGGATCTCGAGGTCGATTTCACGTCCGATCACCAGGAGCTCCGCGAGCTGCCTGGGTGGAATGGCTCGAACGATCACGAGCGCGGCCGAGCTGCCCAAAGCCTTTGCCTCGAGGAGCTGGAGGCGGTCGACGTGGAAATCCTTCTTCAGGACGGGGATGCCGACGGCGGCCTTCACGGCTTCGAGGTCCCCGTTGCTTCCCTCGAAACGGGTCGGCTCGGTCAGAACGGAAATCGCCGCCGCCCCACCGCGCTCGAACGCGAGCGCTTGGTCGCCGGGATGCAGGTTCCTGTTGATCGCGCCTTTGGACGGCGAGGCGCGTTTCACCTCGGCAATGATGCCGACATTCGATCCTTTCAGCGCTGTCTGAAACCGCGGCCCGGGAGTTACCGACTCTGCCTTCCGCTCCAGCTCAGCCGCCCCGGGCTGGAGCGCTTCGACCCGAGCCATGGCTTCGGCGACCAGCTGGCCGAGCATGCCCCCGGGGGGGGACCATTGCGAAAAAGCTTGCGCTTCGGGCAATCTTCGGCTAACGTATGAATTCGGCAAATGTTCGGTAACTCAGAAGCCGGGGAAAGAGATGTCGCTCACAAAACGCCAGCGAGAGATTCTAACCTACCTGGATAGTTACTCGGGAGAGCACGGCTATGCCCCGAGCTTCGAGGAGATAGCGTCGCATTTCAACTATAACTCGCTCGCGACGGTTCACGAGCACCTCACCAATCTCGAGCGCAAGGGCTACATCAAGCGAGCATACAACGAGAGCCGCGGGATCGAAGTGCTCCCCTCGGCAGTGACGCCCCGCGCGATGACGCTCCCTCTCCTCGGGACAGTAGCGGCCGGGCTTCCCATCGAAGCGATTCACGTGCCGGAATCGATCGGCGTTCCCGAGGATTTCGTGCGGCGTGGCGGCAACCACTATGTCCTCCGGGTTCGCGGCAACTCGATGATCGACGAACAGATCCGTGACGGTGATTTCGTCATCGTCAACGAGAAACGTTCCGCCGACAACGGAGAGATGGTTATCGCCCTCATCGACGGGACTTCGGCGACCGTGAAGAAGTTCTATCGCGAGCGTGACGGGCGGATCCGACTGCAGCCGGCGAACGAAGCGATGACCCCGATCTACGTTCACGAGAACGACATCTCCATTCAGGGTATTGTGGTTGGAGTCCTGAGACGGTTCTAACCTCGCGCTCCCTAAGTCGTTTTCTCCCGGGCATTTGAGTGAGCCTGTCTCAACCTTTGCAATACATCCCGCGCCTTGCCTGAATCGAGCGCGCCAGTCGCTGCGCGCACCGAATCCTCGAAGTCCGGCGATCTGCCGCTCACATAGATCGCAGCGGCTGCGTTCAGTATTACGGCTGCTCTCGCACCCGCTGGTCCTCCGCCGCTCAGGATCTCCGTTATGATCCTCGCGTTGTCACCGGGCTCACTTCCCGCCAGATCCGACGCGTCGATATTCCGGAAGCCGTGCTCTTCCGGATGGATGGTCCAGCGGTTCATCATGCCGTCGCGGACCTCGATGACGTGAGTGAGACCGAGAGGCGAAACCTCATCGACCCCCGGCTCGCCGTGAACGACGAGCGCATGGCGGGTACCGAGCTCTCGCAGCGCGTTGGCCAGAACAGGCGCCCGTTCGAGGTCGGCTACGCCCACAACCTGCCGTCCTGCCCGGGCGGGATTCGCCAGGGGGCCGACGATGTTCATCACGGTGGGTATGGCCAGCTCGCGCCGCACCGGACCGACGTGACGCATGGCCGGATGCATCAGCGGCGCGAACATGAAGACGATTCCCTCCTGGGCCAGCGAACGCTCCATCACCGACACCGGCACGTCGATAGCGACCCCCAGAGCTTCGAGGACGTCGGCGCTGCCGCACCGCGACGTGAACGACCGGTTGCCGTGTTTGGCGATGCGCACTCCCGCTCCCGCTGCCACGAGCGCCGCGGCAGTGGAAATATTGAAGGTCGGAACGGCCCCCCCGCCGGTCCCGCACGTATCCACCAGACCATCGGGGTCGTCCGCCGTCAGGCCGACCATCGCGCCGCGCAGGGCCCTGACTACACCGGCCACGACTTCGGCGGTTTCCCCGGCGGCCCGCAGTGAAGCGAGGAGAGCGGCGACCTGTACCGCGGTTGCCTGTCCCTGCATCACCAGGGTGAACGCGGCCTCGGCATCGTCGGATGACAGTGGGATGCGGAACGCGAGCTTCTGTATCGCCCCCTGAAG
>DASTTD010000353.1:0-2112 GCA_035760325.1 Gemmatimonadaceae bacterium | reverse complement strand
ACGCACAGCCGCATCGGCTTCAAGGGCGCGGAAGAAGCAGCCGCGGAATTCGACGCTACGCGCCCATCGCCTTGATTACCACCCGCTTGGCGCGCTGGCCGTCCCACTCCCCATAGAACACGCGCTGCCAGGGACCGAAGTCGAGCTTCCCTTTCGTCACCGGTACTATCACCTCGTGGCCGATCGTCAGGGATCGGAGATGCGCGGCGGCGTTGTCCTCTCCGGTGCCGCTGTTGTGCCGGTAATCATCGGGTGACCACGGAGCGATCCGCGACTCGAGCCAGTCGAGAATGTCCTTCCACAGTCCCGGCTCGTGGTCGTTCACGAATACCGACGCCGAAATGTGCATCGCCGATACCAGCACGAAACCCTCGGAGATCCCCGCGGCGGCACGGCACTTCTCGACTTCGTCCGTGATGTCGATGATCTCCTGCCGATTCCTGGTGGTGAACGTCAGATAGGAAGTGTGGGTCTTCACGCCGGCTGTCCATCTTCGAGCAGCCCGGCGTGCCACGACTCGCCCGCCTTGAGCTCGAAGCGCGCGCGCCACTCGCCCAGCGACGTGACGGTCGGATCGAACACCTCCGTGCTCGCGGATACTTTTCCTTCCGATCCCAGCTGGGCGAAGCGGTCACGGGGAGAGCAGACAATGCCGCCGCTCTCGCCGCGATAAAACACCACTCCACTGGTAACGAGACTGGCCCCCAGCTTTGGCTCGAGCGCTTTCAGCGCACGGTATAACCCGTCGATGGAGCAGCCCGACGCTCCCGACGTCGACTGATCCACCGCAATCGTCAGAAACCGATCGTGCTTCCAGCTTCGCGCGACGGTCAGAGGAGCGCCATGAGCCTTCCAGCCGGCGAGAAAACGGTCGACTTCCTCCAGCAGAAGCGGGATCTTGTCAGGGTGAAGCGGGCGATCGCTGCCGAAAACCCAGACGCGCGATGTGTCGGGCAGATCCTCGATATTCACGACTGGCACTTGAACCTCTTTTTTTACAGACAGTACTGGTTGGCGAGAAACCAGCACCGCGTATGGGGTGAGCTCTTGAAAAATTCCAGCAGGATCGAGCTCACCTTGCTCTCCCCCGTCTGCGACGGCTGAGTCCCGTCATCCTCGAAATCGCTCCGCAGCCAGCTCACGCCGTCCGACCGCGGAGTCGCTCCGTCCGCCCAGAGATACGGACCCCAAAGCAGGAGCGGCGCCGTTTTTTTCGTGTACTCCAGGCTTCCCGGACCGGGGTTGGCGGGGAATCCTCGAGCTTCGTTCATCTGCGACTCGATCGCCCACTTCACCGAAAATCCTTCTTCGTATGCGTACGGCTCCGGACTGCGGTCGATTGTCGCATAACCACCATATGTTCTGCTCGACAGGAAAACGAGCTGCAGATTTGGATAACGCACCTTGAGCGTTCTGAGCGCCCGGCCGAGCGTCGCAAGGAAGATATGCGCATCCGCGGTGTCTGATGGCAGGTGGGCGACAGGATAGGCGGTTGCGAGCTTCACCCACGCGATCTGCACCTGATTCTCGCTCAGCCCAAGCGGATTCAGCCGCGTCGTTCTGATCCGCTCGTAAGTTGGCGATGTAGGTGATGCCCATACCGCGGCGTCCTGGCTTTCAGCCGCGCCGTTCACTATCACGAGCGCCGTGCGATTGATCGCCGGATCGGTCGCCGCGCGTCCCATGAAGCTCCACGCCGCGCACGGCGGAGCGGAGCTGGCCGAGCACCACTCCTGGCTCGTGTTCGACATCCCGATCGAGATGAGGACGTATTTGCCGAACGGATCCTCGTCGCCGTTGACATCGAGTGGGCGGATGGCGTTCCGGCGTGCCCGTGCCACCGAGTCGTGGGCGAGGGGAAGCTGATTCAGGCCTCCGGGGTAAAGTCCCCCGGGGTGGCCGAAGTACGTCCTCGCTCCCAGATCAGTGAGAGGAATGCGTAAAGTGTCAGTCGGGAATCCCGCTGGAA
This sequence comes from Gemmatimonadaceae bacterium, assembly GCA_035760325.1. Taxonomy (GTDB): domain Bacteria; phylum Gemmatimonadota; class Gemmatimonadetes; order Gemmatimonadales; family Gemmatimonadaceae; genus UBA4720. The sequence continues at coordinate 143 of DASTTD010000353.1, read as the reverse complement.
CCGGGACGGGTTTTGGTGGAGGCGGTGCGCAGGATGAGAGCGCAACCGCCAGACCCATGCAAACCAGAGTGCGAACCCCGGCTTGCATGCGTTTAACGCGCTTCTGCGCTCTTCTTTCTCCGCTCCATTAACGCGCGGCTCTT
>DASTTD010000352.1:0-2545 GCA_035760325.1 Gemmatimonadaceae bacterium | reverse complement strand
CCCTGTTGGTGGTCTGGCTGCGGAACCTCGCTCCGGCTGAGATCGTTAGGCTCCTGCTCACGCGGGACCTGATCGATCCCCGGACTCCATTGCGCCTGTCGCGCCGTCCGGCACCGTTTTCATCGTAAGGAAGTTCCGATCGGAAAGAGCGTAGCCGGTAGTCATACCCGAGGGTTGCCGCGAGCTTCTTGCCGGCGCCGAAGGTAACGGCGCCACCCAACTGATGCTCCAGGCGCGACCGGTCGACATCGACGACAGCACGGGCTTCCAGGTCCGTAGCAGTTCCGTTCCCGTTGAAGTCGACGTTATATACGGCTTCGTCGAGCAGAACGACCTGCCTGCCCGCGTTGGCAGACAAGGCCGCCAGCTCATAAGTGAGCTCCAGTCCGAGCGGCGCCCTGGGGGCGACGTCGAGACTCAGCGCGGCCGTCGGACCAGCAAGATCGCGAACTGCAAAGGGCGTGTTGTACGATCGCGCGTAGTAGCCAAGGCCAGCGGTCGCGACCGCGAGCGACGTCTTTCTCGTTCTGCCCAGGGGCAAGCGAAGATCGCCACCAACGGAATAGTCCGCGTACTCCCCCTTCGTATATATCCGCTCTGCTGGAGAGATCGATCCATCGGCGTCGGCATCGAATGCGTCCTCCAGGTAGTTGCGGGAAAAATGATTCGGTGCCGCTTCAGCCCTGAACCGGACACGCCGTCCGCCGCCGAGGGACTGGGCGATGGAAAGCGCCGCCGCTGCCTCGCGGCGTAGCTCGTTGCGGGAAGCAAACTCGTAGGACAGTGAGGGAGAGATTTCCAGCGTCCGCCCGCCCACTCCCGGGCCCTTTACCTCGAGGCCGATATTTCCGATCGCGAGCATGTCGTTGGCGCTTTCCATACTCTCGTATCGGCCGCTCGCGCTGACCTCCGACGACGGCGAACCGAGCGCCGCCCGCTGCGCGGACGAAAGAAGGAAAACGTTGTGATCGTACTGGAGACCCGCTTTCGACTCGACGTCAGCGCTCCACCTGGCGGACTTGGAAACCTTCGAAGCCTCGGTGCGCGGGGTGGCTGGCCGGGAATCGTTCGACTGTCCGGCAAGGGGTGAGACCGCGACGAAGACGGCGGCGAGCAGTGCTCCGGCACGGCATGTCGGCACGAGAGCGGACGGACCTACGATCACTTTCGACCCCTTTAAACGATAAAAAAAACAGCGATTCAGGAGGCGGACCCAGGATCGGTCACGCCTAGGTAACGGACGATCAGGAGGGTTGCTAGTCACCCGCGGAAAGCCTGCTTTCCGTCACCGATGCCCGATCTCCCTGGTGAGCTGCAGTGCTGCGGCTCTCGGCGCGGTATGGGTCCTCGCTTCGGGCTTGCGATACCTAGCAGTGCAATGTATAATAGTGCTATGTACGCTTGGGATTCCCTTTCCCCGCCCACCGGCGGCCGCTCATGATGGAGATCAACAAGGACCTGATGGCCGCGTCGTCGACTCCGATCGTCCTGGCGATCCTCGCCGAAGATGACAGTTACGGCTACGCGATTCTCCAGCGAGTACGGGAGCTGTCCGGAGGGCGCATGGAGTGGACGGACGGGATGCTCTACCCCGTGCTGCACCGGCTCGAGCGGCTCGGCCACGTCAAGGCGCGATGGGAAGTCGCGGAGACCGGCAGGCGCCGGAAGTACTACGGAATCACCTCCCAGGGCCGGGAGCAACTCGCCGAAGACCGCAGGCAATGGCAAGCGGTGGACTCGACGCTGCGCGGGATCTGGCAGTCGCTTTCCCGTTCCGTTGCGGCGGGCGACCCGGCGCCGGCCACACCACTACCGCAGGGAGCTTGAGGATGCTTGAACCAGGACGTGACATCTCGCTCGAGGAACAGATCGATCAGTGGCGGAGCTACCTCCGCCGCCGTCAGGCCATCCACTCCGTCGACGTAGCGGAGCTGGAGGACCACCTGCGCGAACAGGTCGCGGTCCTCGTCGCCGCGGGACTCGCGACCGATGAGGCGTTCCTCGTGGCCGTGAAGCGCATGGGCGATCTCGACGGCCTCTCGCGAGAATTCGCGCGTGAGCACTCGGAGCGCCTCTGGAAGCAGCTCGTGGTTTCTCCATCCGAGACCGCCGAGCCGCGCACCGCGGCGCGCAGCGACACGATCGTCGCGTTCGGTCTGGCGGTGGCGGCGGGCGTGGCAATCAAGGTTCCGGCGCTCTTCGGGATGGACCTCGAGGAGAACGCCAGCTTCTACGTCCGCAATGTGAGCGTCCTCGTGCTGCCGCTGCTGGTCGGGTATTTCGCCTGGAAGCGGAAGCTCGGAATCAGCACGTTCCGCTGGCTGGCCGCGGCGTTCGTTGCGGCGGCCGTATTCGCCAACGTCTACCCCTTCGCCGCGGAGGGTCACACGCTGCGGCTCACCGCGGTGCACCTGCCGATCGCGCTGTGGCTGGTGGTCGGAATCGCGTACGCCGGCAGCCGCTGGAGCCAGGTCGAGGGTCGGATGGACTTCATTCGATTCTCCGGTGAGTTCTTCATCTACTACGTGCTGATCGCCCTCGGCGG
>DASTTD010000351.1:0-3084 GCA_035760325.1 Gemmatimonadaceae bacterium | reverse complement strand
ACCGGCGAGGAAGACCGCATCAGCCCAAGCATCTGGATATATCAACCGGGGATTCCCGCCAACATTCCGCCGGTACGTTCGGAGGCGTTCCGCGCCGTCGAGCGCGTTGTCGAAGACTGGAAGGCCGGCACGCCAATTTCAGCGGCGGCGACCAGCAAATGGTCGACCCACGAATGGCTGCACTTCTTCCGCTCGCTGCCGGACACGATTCCTGCGGCACGGCTGGCCGAGCTGGATGCGACGTTCAAGCTCAGCTCGAGCGGAAACAGTGAGATTCTTTTCGCGTGGCTGCGTAAGGCGATCGCAAACCGCTATGAGCCGGCGTTTCCCGCCCTGGAGCGATTTCTCACCTCTCAGGGGCGCCGGAAATTTCTCGCCCCGCTTTACACCGATCTCGCAAAGACCGAATGGGGACGCACCCTGGCGACGAACATTTACCGCCGCGCGAGACCTACATACCATTCCGTGTCGGTCGGCACGATCGACACGATCCTGAGATGGAACCAGAACTGAGCTAGTACTTGAGGCCGCCCGCCTCGGCGAATTCCTTCATCATCCGCTCCTGTTCCTCGGACAATTTCTCGGGGACGGAGATGGAAACCTCGACGATCAGATCGCCGCGCGTCTCGCCCTTCTGAATTCCCTGGCCCTTCACGCGCAGGCGCTTGCCGGACGGAGTTCCCGGCGGAATGCGGATCGCGACCTTTTTTCCGTCGAGGGTCTTCACGCTGATCTTCGTACCGAGCGTGGCCTGGGCGATGTTCAGCGGAATCGTCGCGACGACATCGAGCCCGTCCCGGCGATAGAACGGGTCGGGTAGCACGTTGAACGTGATTATCAGGTCGCCTGGAGGGCCGTTCGCTGACCCTTTTCCCCCCTGACCTTTCAGGCGGATCTTGGAGCCCGTATCCACTCCCGGCGGCACGTTGATCAGCACTTTCCGACGGGCCCGAATGTCGCCGCTCCCGCGGCAGGTGGGACACGGCTCACTTGGGATCTGACCGCGTCCGAGACAAACCGGGCAGGGACGGTTGACCGCGAAGCCTCCCTGTCCGAATGACATCACACCCCTGCCGTTGCACTCAGGGCAGACCCGAAGCTGCGCTCCCGGAGCGGCACCGGATCCATGACACGTCCCGCACTCCTCGGTCACCTCTAGCTCGATCGGAACCTTGCCTCCACGCGCCGCGGTGCGGAACGGAATATCGAGAGAGGCTTCGATGCTCTGGCCTTTCTCCGGTCCGGCCTTTCGTGAGCCCTGGCGGCCGGTAGCGCCGCCGAACATCGAGCTGAAGAGATCGCCCAGGCCACCGAGGCCACCGAGGTCTATGTCCTGGAAGCCACCCTGCGCCGCGCCTCTCGCCCCGGGTCGTGATGCGCGTCCACCGCCGAACCCGAAGCCATCGAACGCGCCGAGCCTGCGCATCTCGTCATACTGCTTCCGCTTGGTCGGGTCGCCCAGCACGTTGTTCGCTTCGGAGATCTCCTTGAAGCGCTCAGCGGCCTTCTGGTCGCTCGCGTTGGCGTCCGGATGATATTTCTTTGCCAGCTTCCGGTAGGCCTTCTTGATGTCGTCCTGCGTCGCGCTGGTGCTGACGCCCAGGACCGCGTAAAAATCCTTCGTTGGTGCCATAGCGTTCAGTGAGTGCGAACGGTCAGCCGTTCCACTGCTTTACGACTACGCGCGCGGGGCGAAGGAGCTGAGTGTTGAACACATATCCCGGCTGATACACCCGCGCGACGACGTGATCATCTTCGCGCGCCGACGTGGGCTCCGTCGCAACGGCTTCGTGAAGCGCCGGATCGAACGTCTCGCCGACAGGGTTGATCACCCGAAGGCCCGCCGAGCCAAGGGCCTTCATCATCTTCTTTTCTACCATGTCGACGCCCTGCACGATGGTTTCCGCGTCGGTGGAGGCAGGGTCGACGTGCGCGAAGCGGGCGAGGTCGTCGAGCGCCTCGATCATTTGTCGGACAAGCTCGGCCTGGGCGCGGGCTCCCGCATCGGAGCGCTCGCGGGCGGAACGTTTTCTGTAATTGTCGTACTCCGCCGCGAGGCGAAGGTACTTCTCTCTCTCGGCGGCGAGCTCGGACCCTGATTCGCCTTCTGTTGCGGTTGCGGGCTCAACCGATTCATCCGCGGGCGACCCCTCGATTCCTGCTTCTTCGGCCTCCTGCAGTCCGGGCGCGCTTCCGCCGGGAGCAAAGTCGTCTTCCGAGCCCATGACATCCTGCTCCGGGAGCTGCTCCTGGCTGCCCTTCTTTCTCGAGTTCTTCATGCGCCAAAATTAACCGGTTTCCAGCGCGCGCCGCACGGTATCCAGGGCCGCCTGGACCGCGCGCTGGCGAATCTCGCCCCGATCGCCGGCAGTGTGGATCCGGCGGGCGGTCTGCTGCGCACCGTGCATACCTATCCACACCAATCCCACGGGCTTCTCGGCCGATCCGCCGCCTGGGCCGGCGACACCGGTAATGGATACACCGATGTCGGCCCCCGTTCTCTCGCGCACGCCGGAAGCCATCTGCAGCGCAACCACTTCGCTGACCGCCCCGTGTGCGTCCAGATCTTCCTGTCGAACGCCTAAGGCGTCACGCTTCACGTCGTTGTGATAGGCGATCACTCCGCCGCGAAAGACATCGCTCGAGCCTGGCACCGCGGTAAGCCGCTCGCCGAGCATCCCGCCGGTGCAGCTTTCCGCGACGGCGAGAGAGAGGCCCAGCGCTCTGCATTTGTCCAGAACGATGGCCGCGAGATCCGCTTCATCTTCGCCATATGCGTAAGCTCCGATGCGGACGCGCAGTTTCGCGATCGCATCTCTTACGAGTTGCTCCGCCCTGGTCCTTGACAATCCCCGCGGAGTCACGCGCAGATCGACTCCCGCGACTCCCGGGATATAGGCGAGAGGCAGATCGTCCTCGTCCGTTCCGGACGCGCTGAAAAAATTTGTCCCCAGCAGGTCCGCGATGGCCGATTCAGCAATGCCGGTCGTGCGGAGCGTGGCTGACACGATCGCGGTGTCTCGGTCGCCGGTGAAACGGCTTTCGATGGCCGGCAGAAGCTCGTCGTGCAGCATGCCGCGCATC
>DASTTD010000350.1:0-4555 GCA_035760325.1 Gemmatimonadaceae bacterium | reverse complement strand
CCGTACGAGCTGCCGCCCGAGATTGCGTGGCTTCTCAGCGACCAGGGCAGTCGGAAAGGGAGCACACGATTGACCCGTCGCCTCGGCGGCAAACCGCTCGGATTCCGCGGTTATGAATGCGGGAATCCGGTCACAGAAAGTAAAAACCGCTTCTGGCGCGGCTGTCGCGTCACCTACATCGACCCCGCCAGGGGAGTCCCGGTGACGAAAGCATTGTTCGGAACGATCATGGAACGTGACGGGCGCTACAAATTTCTTTCGTACGCCAACGATTTCTGACCAGCGTTTCGGGGCGTTCGGATGAATGGGGCCGGCGTCGGCCGGATGGCGAACAAGTTGCATCGAAGCTCGGCTCGCGTCCCTTCTTTTTGGTTTCCCCGGGGGTTACGATAGCGCTCCCCTTGATCACCGGAGATTCTGCCGTGAGTTCGAAGGCTTCCCGCGTGTTCGCCGCGGCGCTGTTTCTTTCGCTTTCCGCATCCATCGCTTGTGAGCAGTCCGCCAACGCGACCAGCAGCAGCGAGGACGCCAAGCCCCTAAGCCGCCAAACGATCCCGGCTGACACTCAGGCGCAGCCGGCTCCGGCAGCCGAAAAGACGAAAGCCCTCCAACCCGGTGCGGTGGGGCAACGGACCTCCGCAGCGCGTGCGCACCCTGCCAAGCCGTCAGCTGCGACCGAGGAGTTCAAGCCCGTCGTTGGCCAGGCCGGCAAGGATGTCGTATGGGTGCCGACGCCCCAGCCTCTCGTGGACAGGATGCTCGACATGGCGAACCTCACCCGGAACGACATTCATTTCGACCTCGGCTCGGGTGATGGCCGCACGGTAATTACCGCCGCGAAGCGCGGCGCGAAATCGACCGGCGTGGAATACAACCCCGAGATGGTAGCGTTTTCCAGGCGGGTCGCGCACCAGGAGGGTGTCGGCGGCAAAGCCACGTTTGTCGAGGGCGACATTTTCAAGACCGACTTCTCGAACGCCACGGTCATCACACTGTTCCTGCTTGCCGACCTCAACCTGAAGCTGCGTCCGACGATACTGAAAATGAAGCCGGGCACACGTGTGGTCTCGAACACCTTCACGATGGGTGAGTGGCAGCCCGATCAGACCGAACGCGTGAGCGAGGCGGAGGGCTGCACTGCGTACTGCACCGCTTATCTGTGGATTGTGCCGGCGAGAGTGGAAGGCAGGTGGAGGCTGCCCGATGGGGAGCTGGTATTGACGCAAACATTCCAGCGCGTTGCCGGTACTCTCGGTGCAAACCAGGCTGAGGGTACTCTTCGCGGAGACCAGCTTACACTCGTCGCCGACAACGCTCGCTATACCGGACGGGTCAACGGAAACACGATGACAGGCAGGGTTATGAATGGCTCGAGCACAAGAGCGTTCACTGCTACGCGCGTAGGCTCGTAGCCTCGCCTCTCAGTACGAGAAGCTGCAATCCACCGCCAATTACGAGGACCCCGACTCCGATCCATGCCGCGTTGAGCCCGCCCAACTCCTGATTGTAGACGTATGAAAGGCTCGACCAGAGCATGTAAACGCTGAAGGCGACGAAGATCAGTGGCAGCAACGGGTAAAGCGGCACCTTGAACGGCCGTTCGACATGCGGCTCGCGCCGGCGCAGCACGAACAGCGAAATCCCGGACAACAGAAAGAAGAGCCAGAATACCGGAGCTGTGAACTCGACCATTGCTCTGAAGCCGCCTCCGGCGACCGCGCCTATTGCTACCAGCACCAGAGCAGCGGCACCCTGGAGAATCAGCGCAGTAACCGGCGTCCCACGCGACTCGTTCCAATCGCCGATTCTGCTCAGCACCGCCCAGTCCCGGCCGACCGCGAAGCTGCTTCGCGCGCCTACGATCATCGTCGCGTTGATCGAGGTGATCGCCGCGAGCGCCACCATCATCGCGATGAGAGTACCGCTGGTGTTGCCGAAGGCGACCCGCAGCGTATCGGCAGCAATCGCTTCGGATTCGGCCATTCCTCCGATGCCCAGCCCACGCCAGTACGCCCACGTGACGAGGAGATAGAGCGCGGTGATCGCGACGATCGAGACGACCAGTGCCCGCACCATGTTATGGCGCTTGTCCTTCAGCTCCGCACTGATGTAAACGGCCTCGTTCCAGCCGCCGTAGGTGAGCAGGACGAAGACCATCGCGGTGCCGAAGCCGCGGGGCGAGGGCACAAACCCGGTCTCCGCGGCGGGCACCATTCCGCCGTTCCGACTCCCGAGAAAAGACAGGCCCGCGATGACGATCAGCATCAACCCGCCTACCTCGAGTACCGTGAACAGTGTCTGTGCGCCGGCGCTCGTCTTGATCCCACGCAGATTGACCCACGTCAGGACCGTTATGGCCGCGGCGGCGTACAGCGCCGGACCGCGGCGACCGAGCGGCAGGATCTCCGACACATAGTCGCCAAAAACGAACGCGAGCAGTGCGATCGAGCCGGTTGTGATGACGGAAAAGCGCGCCCAGGCAAAGAGAAACGACACACCGCGGCCATAAGCACGGTGGAGGAAGTGGTAGTCACCACCGACGTGGGCGAAAGCGGTCGCAAGCTCCGCATAACACAGCGCACCGATGAGGGATACCAGGCCTCCGAGGGCCCACGCCGCAAACATCCACCCTGCGCTGCCGGTCATCGCGGCGACCAGGGCGGGTGACTTGAAGATGCCCGCACCGATCACTATGCCGACAATGATCGCAACGGCTTCGTGGAGGTCGACCACAGCGCGCGGCTCCCCACGCCGGCGGATACCAGCGTTCACAGCGGATGCGCCTGAAAATTCCCGCCGGAGACCCGTGTAACCATTCCTGACATCGAAGCCCTCGAACGGGTCGGCACCTGAACGACTTGGGTCTGTGGGACTCGAGTGGGTGGCAGAATCCAGACCGCCGCGTCGCGCGGCAGGCGGAGATTTCCGGCTGAGCTGCGTCGTGCCGTTCGATCGATCAGCGATAAGAAATCGACAGTTCGGTGATAGGAAATCAACACTTCAGGACCGGACGCACAACAACGGATCGGGGTGCTTTGTGGCGGCAGCGAATATGCTGTCAGACGCGCACGCTACAGTTCCTGCGCGGCGCCGAGTCCCGGCGCGGTAACACTTCTTTTGGTCCGCGGCAGCACTGCGTCCGCGGAAAGGAGGACACGTGAAGATCGTGAACGCGATGGGAAGGATCCTGGTGGCGGCGGCAATCATCCTCTTCGGCGTTGGCTGCAATGACAGAGCAGACCAGCCTACGGGGATCACCTCGGTAGGCGCGTCAGGCGCGGCAGCGAACCAGTCCGTGGGGAATGATGGCTCGGGCTCGAACTTCAAGGTGTTCGGCGACGCGGACGTCACGCGCGATCCGGAGAATCCGGCCAACATCGTTCTGGAAGTTCGTAGTGACGGCGTGACTCCGGCCGGCGCGTACCGAACGCTGAACAATGTGCAGCTGTGGGAGCTGGACCATCAGGTCAACTTCCACCGCGCGTTCGTCGCGCCGCACACCTGTAGCGGTGGATCGCCGCGCGTGATCCTGTTCATCGATGCAAACGGCGATGGACAATTCCAGACCGCGCCCAACGGGCCAGACTTCGCGGCCAACGGACACGTGAGGCCGCCCTTTGCCGGCTGCGAGACCAGCACGCCCACCGCCAACAACGGTGAGATGTCGACTCCATCGACGTTGCTTTGGCGCTTCGAGGACCTGACGGACGAGCAGCCGCGCTGGGAGATCACCGGGGGAACGGTGCCTGGTTTCCCGGCGTTTCCCGGAGCGACCTGGGATCAGCTCGAGACACTCATCTCAACCGCGTTTGCAAACCACGAAGTCATTCAGGCGATCTTTCTGGAGGATTTCAATCCGTCTCCCCCGGGCACCTCTTACTACGATCTGATCACGATCCATGATCTTACGCTGGGTACGCGGGGACAGTGGCAGCCGGAGAGGGGAAGGTTCAACAACGCCGGACCGGCGAACGACTGAGGTAGCTGACGTACGCGGCGCGCCCCAGGGATTACGAGAGGCGCGCCGCCGTTGGCGCTCTAGTAGCTCGCCACAAGGTGCACGTAATACGTTTTTGACGTTGCGATCACCGGCGCGCCGTGCGGCGTCTGCTCCTGATAATCAAACGCCATCGACGCGCGCCTGCTCAGATCCCAGATCAAACCCACGATTACAACGTTGGAGTACGGGGCGGCGTCACGGTTGGGCTTGAAACGGTCCCAGCGTGCGACCAACCCGAGTGGAACCGTGGATCGCTCGTTGAGCATCTGGAACGGCCGCAGCACGGTAAACCCCGAGATCAGGCGTCCGGTGCTATCCGTTTCCGCACGCGGAGCGAGCAATGTATTGTCGCCGGACTCCGACCCATCCGTCCTGGTGGCGTACTCACCAGCGAGCGTAATTCGCGGATCCCGAATGCCCGCAAAAATTCCGGAGCGATTGCGCGGCAGGCTCGACCCCACCGAGCCGACCTGGCCGGGGCCGCCCGAGACGAAACGGCTGCCGGTTGCGCCGCGGTACGTCCAGCCCGTCACCGTAAACGTCTTGAGAAAACCT
>DASTTD010000349.1:0-10251 GCA_035760325.1 Gemmatimonadaceae bacterium | reverse complement strand
GGAGCCGACGGGCGGGCGCGCGTTGCCGAGACGATTCTCCTCGTCGAAGACGAGGCCGCGGTTCGTGGACTTGCGAAGCGAGTCCTCACCCAGAAAGGATACCGGGTGCTGGAGGCGTCGGACGGAGCCATAGCGTTGCGGCTGGCCGCGGGGCATGTCGGCGAGATCGACCTCGTGCTTACAGATGTCGAGATGCCGAACCTCGGCGGGCGCGGCATGATGGAGGAGCTGAAGGAGCTGAGCCCCGACCTGCGGGTTCTGTTCATGTCGGGGTATCCCAAGGCCGAGGTTTTCCCCGATGCCGCGCGCGCGCGGCGGACACCATATCTGCAGAAGCCGTTCACCGCTGACGCCCTCTACGAGGAGGTGCGCGCGGCATTGGGGTACACGGGCTGAGCGTCGCGACCGCCACGCTTTCACGTGAGCTGGGTGATTTTCTCGTCGAGCTTTCCATCACCCTCAACAAGCACACCATTTATCCGCCAGGCCACCCTCTTCTCGGCGTGGCGATCGATGGCGTCGCGAATCGACTCGATGTGCTGTTCACCGGCGAGCGCGACTCCCTCTCTCTCGGTGTCGCCCGCAAGCAGCTGATCATCGAGGGCGTCGCAACCGATCCGCAGAACCCGGTGCTGAAGGAGCTCGCGCAGAGGCTCCATAAACACCATGTCGGCGCGGTGAAGTTTCAGCGCGGTATCACCCGGGACGAGCTTGCGGATGCACTCTCCGCACTTGCCGTCGATGCGATCCGCTCGGAAAAGCCGATCGGGCTCGACCGGGATGCCATCGCGGACAGATGGCAGCACGTACACTTCTTCCCTCTTACTTACGACCGGCTTCAGCTGATCGAGGATGATCCCTCCGGTGAGCCCGCGCGGCCGGATCAAATGGCGGCTTCGCGGTCGACTCAGCTCTGGATCGGGCTGGCGCGAGCTGCGCTCGTAACCGACGCGTCGAGCCCGAGCGCGCCTCTCACGGAGCAGGATGATTCAGCGGCCTTCGAGCCGGCGACGGTCGCGCGCGCAATCGACGAGCATCAGCGGGAACAGGCATACGATCAGGTGATCGTCGGGTACCTGCTGCAGATTGGCGATGAGCTGAAAACGGCGGAAGGTCCCGAGGCCGTGGCGCTGCAGCGTCGGGTCTCGCGACTGGTCGGCTCGCTCAAGCCGTCGACCCTGGAGCGTCTCCTCGAAATGGGCGGGGACAAGGCGCAGCGTCGGAAATTTCTGCTCGACGCGGCCCAGGGCGTCAGCGTCGAGGCGGTTGTCGACCTCGTTAAGGCGGCATCTCAGGCCGAAGGACAGACGGTTTCCCATTCGATGCTGCGAATGCTGGGAAAGCTGGCTCATCATCCGGCATCGAAGAACGCCCCGCGCTCGCGCTCGAATCCGATGGTGCGCGATGTCATGCGACGTCTCGTCGACGACTGGAGCCTCGACGATCCTAATCCGCTCGCATACCGCGCGGCGCTTGAAAGCATTTCCGTGTCTGCCGGCCCCGCTGAAACCTCGCGGACGGCAGTCGTAACCGAATGTGAGCCGGAGCGTCTCGTTCAGATCGGAATCGAGGTTGGAGCATTCGGACCCCAGGTTCGCGCGGCGATGAATGCCCTTCGGAACGCGCGGCGGTATGAAACGCTGCTGAACCTGGTCGAAGGAGCCCCGAGCGCCGAAGCCGGGGCGCCCGTCGCCGAATTTCTGAAAGACCAGAAGATCTTCGACGAAGTTCTGAGCAGCGAGCGGATTGATTTGTCGCTGGCGGGCAGGTTCGCACGGCGTATCGGCGCGGATGCCGCACCGGCAATCCTCAATGCTGTCGTAAGAATCGACGACGCCAAGCTCCGCGGCGCTTACTACGAGCTTCTCGAGTCGCTGGGGGACGAAATCGGTTCCGAGGTCGCGGCCAGACTCCCCGGCTCACCCGCACAGATCCAGCGGGAGCTGCTGGCGCTTCTTGGTCGGCTCCCCCTGCTTCCCGAGGGATTCACCGCGCGACCGTACCTGCGGCATGCCGAGGCGGTCGTGAGACGGGAGGCGGTTCGCATTCTCCTGCGCGACCCCGCGGCGCGTGAGACGACGATTCTTTCGGCGCTGACAGATCCCGACAATCGCGTCGCGTTCGCCGGTCTGGCGGCCGCGCAGGAAGACTGTCCGCCGGCGTGCCGCGACCTGATCAGAAAGCGGGTGGACAGGGGAGATCTCGACGCTCAGCTTCGGACAATGGGGATTCGCATCGTCGCGAAGGAGCGGGCCGCGGCCACGCTGCACTGGCTACTGGGCTTTGTCATATCGGAAGCGCGCTGGCCGCTTCGGCCGCGGCTCCGCCCCGCCGCTCCGGAAATGCTGTCCGCTCTCGGCGAAATCGCCGCCGGCTGGTCCGACGATCCCCAGGCCGCGACGGCACTTGCGCTCGCGGAGCACAGCAAAGACCCGGAAGTGCGCGCGAAGCTGGTGCGCCGCCGTCAGCGGCAAAACCCATCATGAGCACGGTGTCATGAGCGAACCGGTGCGTTTCCTGGTGTCCTTCGGGAAAGCGGTGTCGACAATGGCGCTCTACAACGAGGGTCACCCGTCGCGTGAGCGCGCCGTCGATCATTCCTATCGGTGTCTGGCGGACCTCCAGAAATTCGACCCGCATCCCCGCTTCTCCTTCCTCGGGGAGGAGACGATTTACGGTGACACCGCACTGCGGGAGCTCGGCGAGTGGGAGTGGGGAATCCGGCTAGCCGAGGCCGGCGTCCAGCGCATCGAGTTCGACTCCAGGGTGACGCGCGAGGAGTATGAGGAGTTCCTCGAGCAGATGATGGCCCGCATCACGCTATCGTTCATCGATTCGTCGGAGCGGCGGCAGACGCGAGGCGTGGGCATCAAGATCGGCGCGCTCGGCATCAAGGGTGACAGCGGAGAGCTCCCCGAAAGCCTCGAAGTCGAAGTTCCCATCGCAACGATCTCGTATTCCCTCGGCGAGGAGGCCGAATCGATTCGCTCCATGCATCGGGATGTGCAGGAGCGCGGAACGTTTCCGCTCGCGGAAGCGGAGGCCGTAGTGCGATCGCTCTCGATGGCTATGCACGGCGACCAGGAAATGATCCTGCCGCTGCTCCAGCTCAGGGAGTTCGACGAATACACCACCACTCATTCACTGAACGTGTCGGTGCTGACGATGGCGCTGGCGGAGTCGATCGGTCTTTCGTCCGACGACGTGCGCACCTTCGGTATCGCCGGACTTCTGCACGACCTCGGCAAGGTCAACGTTCCGAGCGACATCCTGAACAAGCCAGGCAAGCTGACCGACGAAGAGCGTCGGATCATGCAGAATCATCCGACTGATGGGGCCAGGCTGATTCTCGAGAGCGGGCGACGCCTCGACCTTGCCGCCGCGGTCGCGCACGAGCACCACATCATGATCAATGGTCATGGCTACCCGAAGTGCCATTATCCGCGTGACTGTCACAAGGCGAGCAAGCTGATTCACGTCTGCGATGTGTACGACGCCCTGCGAACCCGGCGGCCCTACCGGGAGGCGTGGGAGTCGCAACGGGTTCTCTCCTACATCGAGGAGCGCGCGGGGAGCGAGTTCGAGCCTGATGCCGCGCGCTCGTTCGTGGCGATGATGAAGAAAATCGAGAGTGGCATCCAGCTGTCGCAGATACCGGATCAGCCAGCGCGATCGGAGCCGGCCGTAGGGCAGGACGACCGGGGGACCGAAACGAAGCCTCCGGCACCGTGAACATCCTGTTCGACATCACGGCCAAGCCGGTGATCGCTCACAGAGGCGGGCGGGCGCGCGGTCCGGAGAACACTCTCAAGGCGATGGAGCTGGGGGTCGCGGCCGGTGCCGACGCCATCGAGCTCGACGTGCACTGCTGCGCCACCGGCGAAATCGTGGTGATTCACGATGACACCGTCGATCGAACCACGGACGGCTGCGGAGCCGTGGCAGGAATGAGTCTCGCCGATATCAGATCACTGGATGCGGGCTCCCGCTTCCGGGTCGCGAAGATGTCCTGCGGCATCCCTACGCTGGCGGAGGTCTTCGAGAGCTTTCCGGAGACTCCCATCATCATCGAGCTGAAGACCCCAGCCGCTTCAGCCGCGACGAAAGCGCTCATCGAAAAGCACAATGCGGAAAGCCGTTGTCTCGTCGATTCCTTTCATGCGAGTGCGCTCGAGATCTTCAGCGGCTCTCGCATCGCGCGCGGTCCATCGCGGGATGGATTGGCTCGGCTGATCGTGAGCTGCTTTCTCCCCCGTAGCCTCCACCCGGCCGTCGAGCTGGACGCGATCTGCATCCCGCGCAACTATCGCGGGCTGCCCCTGCCGGTGAGACGTCTTGCCGCGCTGTTGCGCTCCTCGGGAAAGCCGACCCACGTCTGGACGGTGAACGACCCCGCGGAAGCGCGCGATCTGTGGGCCGAGGGGGTCTGCGGGATCATCACGGATGATGTCGCGGCGATGATCGCCGCCCGCGCAGAGAAGGAGAGGCCGACCTCGCTCGCGTGAGCAGGTGTCCCGTTTTCCGTTTCCGTCGTTGCATTAACTCAACAACGGAAAACGCAAAAACGGTAAGCTCAAAACGCAAAAAGCGACTACCCGAACTAGAAAACGCCTGGAAATGACCCGGGTGGGTCTCGAACCCACGACCTAGCGGTTAAAAGCCGCTTGCTCTACCAACTGAGCTACCGGGTCTCTTGCAAGTGCTGATATTAAGAGGTCGTGCGGATGAGCGGCACTACGCCGGTGCAGGGACCCCGAGGTAATATCACAAATCTGCGTTGATGACCCGCCGCGAGGGCTAACTCCCTCTACCCCGGCGCCAGGGTGCCAACGGGTGTAAAACAGTCGTCCCATTAGTAACCCCCAGGGGGCCGACTATGCCATTCACCTTTCCGAAGGTCAACGCGGTTATCCGCGCTGTGCGGATGTCGCGCCGGCGTGACCTCGCCGCTACGCGCATGGCTGCCCTCGAAGAAGCAAACCAGCTGCTGCAGGGCCAGGCGCGCCAGCTCGAGCTCCAGACCAACGAGGCGCGTGAGCTCGCCCACGAGCTCGCTCTGACCAACGAGGAGATGCGATCGGCGATCAACGAGGTGGAGAAGGCGCGCGCGGCCGCCGATGCAGCGAATCGGTCGAAGGCGGAATTTCTCGCGGTGATGAGTCACGAGCTCCGCACACCGCTCAACTCGATTGGCGGTTACGTCGACATTCTCGATACCGGTCTTCGAGGTCCGCTCACCGAGGAACAGCGCGCCGACCTGCACAGAATCAAGCGAAGCCAGGAGCATTTGCTGGGCATCATCAACGACATCCTCAACTTCACCCGGCTCGAGGCGACCGAGGTCCGTTACGACGTCATCGACGTGCCCGTCCGGGCGCTCGTCACCGATCTGGAAGCGATCGTCGGCTCGCTCGCTCGCGCCAAGTCGATAGCGTACTCGGTGGAGCTCCCTTCGCCGAAAGTCTTCGTCTGCACCGATCCGGACAAGCTGCGGCAGATTCTGGTGAACCTCGTTTCGAACTCGGTGAAGTTCACCCCGCCCGGAGGGCGCATCGCGGTGCGCTGCCCCCGGCGCAAGGACATGGTAGCGATCGAGGTAGAAGACACCGGGCGTGGTATTCCGCCCGACAAGCTGGAGGCCGTGTTCGAGCCCTTCGTGCAGCTCGAAAGCGGACTCACCCGGACGACGGAAGGCACCGGCCTCGGCCTCGCCATCAGCCGCGGGCTCGCGCGTGGAATGGGAGCCGACATCACGGTGCGCAGCGAAGTCGGCGTGGGCTCGGTCTTCACTCTGACGCTTCCTCTCGCTCGCCCGGGTGAAGCGTCGAAGGGCAAAAAGCACGCGCCTTGATCGACGGGCTGGTCGTTGCGCACGGCGTTCGAATTGTGGCGAGTGGCCTGCCCCGCTAGTCTACTAACATGCGCCTTCCACTCGCTCGGTAGAGTCTTGCCAAAAACGGACTCCCCCGCCTCCCCCGGTGGCGTAGCCGAGGCGCATCAAACCGGCCCGCTCGCCGCGAGAAAAGAAGCCTTCTTCGACAATCTCACCCGTCTGGCCGTTCAGGTCCTCGGCGTGCCGACGGTCGCGTTCTCGCTCGTCGACGAGAAGAAGCATTTCATCAGGAGCTCGGCGGGCATCGATGACCTCATCATGCCCGGTTGGGATTCTCCCGAGGGTGGCTTCTGTCCCGACGTCCTGGACACCGGAGCTGAAGCCAGAGTGCCTGACACTCTATCTCCCGGCGCCGACGCTGAAACACCGGCGGTCAGAGCATACGCCGCCGTGCCGCTCGTCACCGACAAAGGCAAGATCCTCGGCGTGCTCTGCGCGACGGACTCGAAGCCACGGCACTGGACCGATCAGGACATGATCGTCCTGCGCACCATCGGCGAATCCGTGATGGCGGGCGTTCAGCGGCGCATCGCGGAGCGGGCGGCGCAGGACAGTCAGCTCCGGCTCAGCGCGGAGCGAACCCTTGCCCACGCCGTACAACAGCAGATGCCCGTCGGGTTCATCGTCGCAGAAGTGCCCTCGGGCCGGCTCGTTTCAGTCAACGTCCAGATGACCGAGATCTTCCGCAGCGCTTTCAAGCCCGCGGAAGATCTCGGCGGGTATCGCGAGTTGGTCGGTTTTGCGCAGGACGGGAGCCCGCTTTCGCCCCTTGATTGGCCGCTGGCGCGGACGGTTCTGCACAATGAGTCGGTGCGCGGCGAGGAGATAGAAATCCGTCGTGGTGACAACACGCGCGGCGTGATCCGAATGAGCTCCGCGCCGGTCCGCAACTCCGAGGGCAACGTCGTCGCCGCGGTGGGGATAGTGGTCGACGTAACCGAGCAGAGGCTGGCCGAACGGTCGGTCCAGGCAAGCGACGAAAGATTCAGGCTCGTCGCGCGCGCGACCAACGATGTCATCTGGGACTGGGACCTCACGTCGAACTCGCTCGTGTGGAACGACTCCGTCGAGACCGTATTCGGCCACCGGCAGGTCGACATCCGTCCCCAGGTCGACTGGTGGTACGATCACCTGCACCCGGAAGACCGGGCGGATGTCATCTCGAGCATTCACAGGATCATCGATGGCGGTGGCTCGAGCTGGAGCGGCCAGTACAGATACCGCCGCGGCGACGGGACCTACGCCACGGTGATGGACCGCGGCTACGTCTCGCGGGATTCAACGGGTACCGCCGTGCGAATGATCGGGACGATGACCGATGTAACGGAGCGAGCGCGCTCGGAAGCAGCCATTCGCTTCCAGGCGCAGCTACTCAACGCGGTTCAGCAGGCAGTGGTGGCGACCGATCCAACAGGCAGTGTCATCTTCTGGAACAAGTTTGCGGAAGCTCTTTACGGCTGGACCGCGGATGAGGCGGTGGGAAGGCGCATCCAGGAGCTCACCCCTGCTCCGTTCATGCGCGAGCACGCGACGGACATCGTGGAACGGACGGCCGCGGGTGGAAGCTGGACCGGGGAGTTCCTCATCCAGGGAAAATCGGGGAAGGCGTTCCCCGCCCTTCTCACCACCTCGCCGATACTCGACGAAAAGGGAAAGATTCTTGGCCTGGTTGGCGTCTCGATCGACCTCACCGACCGGCGATCGCTGGAAGAGCAGTTCCGTCAGTCACAGAAGATGGACGCTGTCGGCCGGCTGGCGGGCGGAATCGCGCACGACTTCAACAATCTGCTGACGGTCATCCGCCTCAACACCGAGATAATCATCGAGGGTCTCGATCCGTCCGATCCCCGGGCTGAAGATGTGAAACAGATCAGAAGCGCGGCGGATCGTGCCTCCGCGCTGACGCGGCAGCTCCTTGCCTTCAGCCGCAAGCAGATTCTTCAGCCGCGGGTGCTGGATCTGAACTCGGTCGTGACGAGCCTCGAGCCGATGCTGCAACGACTGATCGGCGAGGACATCACCATCTCCGCGGCGCCCGGAGCCAGGGGATATGTCGTAGCCGACCCCGGTCAGCTCGAGCAGGTGCTGGTCAACCTGGTGGTCAACGCGCGCGATGCGATGCCGGACGGGGGACGGATCACGATCGAGACGATGAACGCGGAGCTCGACGAGAACTACACGAGCGAGCACGCACCGGTGATTCCCGGCCGTTACATCGCGCTGACCGTCGGCGATACGGGCGTCGGAATGGACAAGGTCACCAAGGAGCACGCGTTCGACCCCTTCTTCACCACGAAGGAGGCCGGCAAAGGTACCGGGCTCGGGCTCGCCACGGTATACGGAATCGTGAAGCAGTCGGGCGGATACGTCTGGATCTACAGCGAGCCCGGAATGGGATCCACGATCAAGGTGTATCTGCCCGAGGTAAGCGCGGCGGCCGCCTTCAGCAGCGCGGGTGAGATTGCGGGCGTGCCCAAAATCACGGCTCGCGGCTCGGAAACGATCCTTCTCGTGGAAGACGAGGATGCCGTGCGCAGCCTCACCTGCCGGATTCTGCAGAAGCAGGGCTACCGTGTTCTCACGGCCGAGGATGGCCGCGCGGCAATGGATATTGCGACCGGAGAGGAAGGACGGATCGACCTGGTTCTCACCGACATCGTGATGCCGGGTCTCAACGGGCGGGGATTGGTCGAGAAGCTTGCCGGAATCCGGCCGAAGATCAAGTCGCTCTACATGTCCGGCTACACCGACGATGACATCGTGCGGAGGGGATTCGTCGAGCCATCGCGATCGTTCCTCCAGAAGCCGTTCACATCGGAAGTGCTCATTCAGACCGTGAGGAAAGTGCTCGACGAAGGCTGATGGTAGCGCTCTTTCTCCTCCATTCCATCGTCGCGCAGGCGCAGGACTCCACGGTCACGAGACTGGAGCCCGTAGTGGTCGAAGTAGGCCGCGGAGCGCACCGGTCGCCCCTGGAGCTTCCGTTCGCCATCAGCGTGGCGACCCCTGACTCAGCCCGGCCGGGGCAACGGCACCTTTCGCTGGACGAGACACTGGCCGCCGTACCGGGCCTCGCGGTGTCGAACCGCAACAACCCCTCGCAGGACCCGCGAATTTCCATCCGGGGGTTTGGCGCACGATCCGCGTTCGGCGTGCGCGGAATTCGCGTTCTCCGCGATGGAATCCCGCTTACTCTGCCGGATGGTCAGACTCCAGTCGACTACCTGGACCTGGAGTCGGTCGGGCGGGTCGAAGTTTTGCGCGGAAGCGCGTCGTCCCTGTATGGAAACGCCGGCGGTGGTGTCATCGACCTTCGGTCGAGCGAGCCTGCGCTGGCTCCGCTTGCCGCCGACGCGAAGTGGTGGACGGGGAGCTTTGGGAATCGCAGGCTGGTCGGAAAAGCAGGCGGCTCAGTGCTAGGCGTCGGTTACCAGGGCAACGTCGCCCACACGCTGAACACGGGCTTCCGTGATTACTCCCGCCAGCGTGTCACCACGGCGTTCGCCCGGGCGGCGGTCGAGAGGGGGGCCGCGACCTTCGCCCTTCAGTATCTCGGGATGAATATGCCCCTGGCCGAGAATCCGGGAGCGCTGACAGCGGCACAGATGGCGGCAAATCAGCGGATGGCTGACCCGCTTGCCATTCGTAAGCGCGCACGGAAGGCGGTGACGCAATCACAGATCGGACTTACGGCGCGGCGCTCGGGCGAGAGCAGGGACGTGGAGGCAGCCGTCTATCTGGGGGTGAGGTCTCTGGACAATCCACTCGCGTTCGCGGTGGTCGACGTAGAGCGTACGTCCTCCGGTGCGAGCCTCCGCGGCGGGGTTCCGTGGGAGGTGGCGGGGGTCAGCCATCGATTTACCGCGGGGGCCGAGCTGCAGGTGCAGAACGACTCCCGACAGAATTTCGCCAACTGCAACGACGATCCGATGCCGACCAGTCCCACCGCGGCATGTCCCGTCGTTGGCGCGGAGCGCGGCAATATTACGCTGGACCAGCGCGAGCTCGTCGCATCGATCGGCGCCTATATCCGCGACGAGATGCGGCTTGGAGAGCGCTACATCGCCAGTGCCGCGCTGCGCGGCGATCGCGTACGGTTCGAGGTCAGAGACCGATTGATCCAATCGAACAATCCCGACGACTCGGGACGGCGGACCCTCGGCGCATTGAGTCCGATGGCAGGTGTGCTCGCCCTCTTGTCCCCGACACACAGCGCGTACGTCAATGTCTCCAGCGCCTTCGAGACGCCGACCGCGACCGAACTGGGAAATCAGCCCAGTGGAGCGGCTGGAATCAATCGCGAGCTGCGGCCGCAGAGATCCACGACTGTCGAAACCGGGGTGAAGGGGTCGTGGCCG
>DASTTD010000348.1:0-2487 GCA_035760325.1 Gemmatimonadaceae bacterium | reverse complement strand
TACGCCGCAGATGCTGGACGTGATCAGGGAGACGATCGAGAAGACCGGAGATTCCACGCTTCATGAGCCCGGAATGCGGCGCGGATACCGTCGCACGGGCCGCTTCACTCCGGTTCGCATGCCGGTCTTCGTCAGCTTCACGTCGAGCCTCGACCGGATTCCTCCCGCTGCCTACGTCATTCCGCCGCGGGATACGGCGGCCGTCAGGCTGCTGAGACTTCATGGAATCAGGGTCGACCGCTCGGATTCGGCATGGAGCGCGCGCGGTGAGGCGTTCACCATCGACTCGATCATCAGGGCTGCGCGCCCCTTTCAGGGTCACCGCGAGACGAGTCTCAAGGGAAGGTGGGGCCGCGCGCTGCAGGGTTTTCCGGCTGGATCGTTCATCGTCTCCACCGCGCAGCCGCTGGGCACACTGGTCGTGTATCTTCTCGAGCCTGAGAGCGAGGATGGCTTCGTCACCTGGAATGTGTTCGATGCGAGCCTGAAGAAGGGCGACAGGTTTCCGGTGAGAAAAGTCCTCGACATGAGCCGGCGCGGCAGGGGGCGGGTGCGTCGCACCTCGACCACATCGCTACCAATCACGATCCGGAATCAATGATCCGTGGCGCTTTGCTGTACCTCTCGGGACAGAATCAGGTTTTTCGATTCGTCCGCAACAACCGGCTGGCAAAGAGCTTCGCGAACAGGTTCGTCGCCGGCGAGACACTGGACACCGCGCTCGACGCCGTCTCCCGGCTCAATGTCCGTCGCATCACCGCCTCTCTCGACCTCCTCGGCGAAAGCGTCCATAACGAGGCCGAAGCGCGCGCGGCTGGCCGTGAGTACATCACCATGCTCGACCGCATCCACCAGCGGAAGCTGGACGCCAACGTGTCGGTCAAGCTCACTGCCATGGGCCTCGACGTCTCCGAGGAGCTCTGTGTGGCGATCATGCAGGACATACTTCAGCGCGCGCGTGAGTACCGCACGTTCGTGCGCATCGACATGGAGTCGAGCGCGTACACGCAGCGCACGCTCGACCTCTTCGAGAGGCGGCTGTACCCGAACTACCGGGAGAACGTCGGGATCGTGTTACAGAGCTACCTCTACCGCGCTTTCGCCGATGTCGAGCGGGCCAATGAGCTCAAGGCGCGCGTCCGTATCTGCAAGGGGGCTTACAAGGAGCCGGAGACTGTAGCATATCCGGAGAAGAAGGACGTCGATGCCAACTACGTGAAGTGCATGCAGGCTCTGATGCTCCATGGCAACTATCCGGGCATCGCCACCCACGACGAGGCAATCATCGCTGAAGCGAAGCGGTTCGCGAGGGCGAATAAGCTGACGTCGGACCAATACGAGTTTCAGATGCTGTAC
Organism: Gemmatimonadaceae bacterium; assembly: GCA_035760325.1. Taxonomy (GTDB): domain Bacteria; phylum Gemmatimonadota; class Gemmatimonadetes; order Gemmatimonadales; family Gemmatimonadaceae; genus UBA4720. The sequence continues at coordinate 1,131 of DASTTD010000348.1, read as the reverse complement.
GGCGTCAGGCGGGATCTACAGGACCGGCTCGTGCGCGAGGGATATCGGATGCGTGTGTACGTACCGTTCGGGACGCAGTGGTATCCGTATCTGATGAGGAGGCTGGCCGAGCGTCCGGCGAACGTGGCATTTCTGACGGGCAACGTGCTGAAGGAAATGGTAGCGCGGCGGCGCGAGTAGCGATGGGTCAGTTCAAGCCCCCGCAGCCGGAGAAGGGAGATGCCAACACCATTGGCGGGTACATGGCTGTGCATAGCCGCCCCGCGGCGTTCGAGGGGAGCGATGGCGCGTCGTACAGCGTCGAGATAGTCACCGATGTCGGCAACGACGAGGAGCATCCGTATGGTGCATACCTGCTGTTCGTGCGCTGGCGCGCCAACGACCCGGTCGCGGTTGGCCACCTGGAGACCGATTTCCTGGCGATGGGACGCAAGGAGGAGGAAGTTCGCGCCACCGTCGGCAAGCTCACGCTGAACGAAGTGAAGGCACTGCTGGACAAGCTCATCGCATCGAAGAAGGCGGAGCTGCTCGCCTGGTCTCAGGCAATGTGGCAAGAGGGTAGCGCTTGACCCGAAAGCAGGGCGTCGTGCTGAAGGGAACAGGCGGCGTCTGGCACGTGCGGGCTGAATCAGGTGAGACCCATGAGGCTTCGCTGCGGGGCCGCCTCAAGAAGGAGCGTGACGAGAGCAGGAAGCTCGCGGTCGGCGACGACGTGATTCTCGAAGAGGACGAAACCGGAACGCACTGGGCGATCGCCGAGATTTTGCCGCGGCGCTCGAAGCTCGCGCGTCGGGAACCGGGCGGAGGTCAGGGCGAGCGGATTGTTGCCGCCAATGTCGATCAGGTCGTGATCGTTTTCTCGGCGGCGAAGCCCGAGCCGCACCGGCGGATGCTCGACCGTTTTCTCGTCATCGCCGAGGGGAACTCGCTCGAGTCGCGGATAATCATCAACAAGATCGAGCTCGTGGACCGCGCCGAGACCGAAAAAACTTTCGGCGATTACTCAGCGGCCGGATACCCGGTCTACTATACGAGCGTCAAGGAGAACGTTGGGTTGACGGAGCTGCATGACGAGCTCGCTGGAAAGACTTCTGTCCTTACGGGTCCGTCGGGAGTGGGCAAGTCGTCGCT
>DASTTD010000347.1:0-3505 GCA_035760325.1 Gemmatimonadaceae bacterium | reverse complement strand
CCTCGCCGGCAACCCGAAATGGGAGACGGTGATCGATATCGATGCGCTGTCGAAAGCGGAAAACGTGACCTGGTCGTTTGCCGGCGCGAGCTGCTTCGATCCGGAGGATCGCCTCTGCATCGTCTCGCTGTCGAAGGGCGGGTCCGACGCGAGCGAAGGGCGCGAGTTCGATCTCCGCGCCGGGCAGTTCGTCCCGAACGGCTTCAGGCTCCCGGCGGCGAAGAAGTCCGTGGCGTGGGTCGACGCGAACACGCTGCTTGTCGGAACGGACTTCGGACCGGGCACGATGACGACATCCGGCTACGCGCGTTTCATCAAGCTGTGGAAGCGCGGCACACCCCTCTCCTCGGCGACCACCGTCTACGAAGCGCCGCCCGCCAACATGGGGGTCTTCGTTGGAGACACCGATGCGGGCGATCGCCGCTACGTCGAGATCGCGGATCGCAAGAACTTCTACTCCGGCACTACGCATCTATTCCGTAACGGGCGCGTGGTCACGCTCGATGTTCCGCACGACGCCGACATGTACCTCGTGCGCGATCAGATGATCGTGTACGTGCGAGACCCGTGGACGGTGGGCGGCAAGACCTGGGAGACCGGATCCGTCGTGGCGATGCCGGTTGACGACTTCATCGCCGGCAGGCGCGACCTGAAGCTGGTGATGAAGCCCGGCCCCCGTGAAACGATCAACGGGATGAGGGCGACGCGTGACTACCTGCTGATCAGCATGCTCAACAACGTCCGCGGAGAGCTGCGGCAATACCGGCATCGCAATGGAGCATGGTCGTTCCAGAAAGTCGCTGCCCCGGACCTGGGCGGCATCGGTGTCGTCGCGGCTTCACCGCGGTCGAACCGTTTCTTCTTCACCTACACGAACTTCATTCAGCCCACCACGCTCTACCTCGCGGGCGAGGACGGAAAGATCTCCGAGGTGAAGCGCCTGCCCGCGCAGTTCGACGCGAAGGGGCTCACCGTCACGCAGATGGAAGCGACATCGAAGGACGGGACGAAGATTCCTTTCTTCGTCGTGCACAAGGAGGGAATGCCGCGAGATGGGACGAGTCCGACGCTGCTCTACGCTTACGGCGGGTTCGAGGTATCGTACACTCCCTCCTACAGCGGCCTCGTCGGGGCGAACTGGCTCGAGCGTGGCGGGACTTATGTGCTGGCGAACATCCGCGGCGGCGGAGAGTTCGGTCCGGCGTGGCATCGCGCGGGTCTCAAGGAAAATCGTCAGCGCATTTACGACGACTTCATCGCTGTGGCCGAGGAGCTGATAAGGCAGAAGGTGACGTCGCCGCGGCACCTAGGGATCATGGGTGGCAGCAACGGTGGGCTCCTGGTTGGCGTCGCGGTAACGCAGCGTCCCGATCTGTTCAACGCGGTGGTGATCCAGGTGCCGCTGCTCGACATGCAGCGCTACAGCCAGCTGCTGGCGGGCGCGAGCTGGATGGCCGAGTACGGCGATCCCAGCAAGCCGGAGGAGTGGGCGTACATCTCGCGGTATTCGCCGTACCAGAATCTCCGCGCGGGGACGAAGTACCCGAAGGTGCTCTTCACCACGACCACACGCGATGATCGCGTGCATCCCGGTCACGCTCGGAAGATGGCGGCAAAGATGGAGTCGATGGGGCTGCCGTTCTACTACTTCGAGAATACCGAGGGAGGGCATGGCTCCGGCGTGACCAACGAGCAGAGGGCGAAGACGCTCGCGGTCACTTACGCGTACCTGTGGCAGCAGCTGGGGCCATCGGGCGCGGCGGGGACGATCACGTCACAGTAAGGGGAACCGCGGACTGCTGACTAATTTCGGACTGCGGACTAACTGCGGACTGCGGACTAACTGCGGACTGCGGACCAACTGCGGACTATAGACCAGGTGCTATTGCGGACTGCTGACTAATTGCGGAATACGGACTAACTGCGGACTGCGGACTAACTGCCGAGTGGGGAATACGCAACACGGACAACTCGGTTGTTTGTCCGAAGTTCGCAGTAGGTCCGCAGTCCGCAATTAGTCAGCAGTTCGCAATATCACTTAGTCCGGAGTCCGCAGTCACCCCGCAGTCCGCAGTTTCCGTTGCAGTGCCCGCAACAGCACGACGTCATCCTCGTCTTTCGCGCGGCCGGTGGCTTCCTTCGATCGGATGATGTCGTCCAGTGATGCGGCGAGAAACCGGACGCCGAAGGCCTCGAACTTTTCAGCGCCGCTGGCCAGATCGTCGTATCCCTTGGTGCCGGCGGGCGTGAAAGCGATATCGAGACGTCCCGCGCTCGTGACGAGGTTCCACATCTGGGCACGGCCGAGTGCCGCGGCGGAACGGTCGAAGTCGAGTCCCTCCGGAACGGATTCGGTATAGACCTTTGCATCGAGCTCCTCGAGCGCCGACGCGAGGCGCTCGAGATTCGGCTTGTCGGTAGACGGCGTGATATCGGCATCAGCGGTCAGGCGTGGGAAGCCGTGCAGTCGCGCCGCGAGCGCTCCGATCAGCACGAACTTCACTCGATTCCTGCTCAGCGTCCGTATCAGTCTCTCGGGATCGAACGGCGCGAGGTCAGACACGCCGCGCGGCCGAGATGAAGCGGCTTACCTGCCCGGCCTCGCGGAGACGCTCTTCGGGAGAGAGCCGGAGAATCCGTGGTACATCGTCCAGCATCGCGGGGTCGACGGTGATGCGCCTCAGTGCCGTTGCCAGACCGAATCCCGCCGCCTTGAGCAGCCGGCCGAGCGTATCCCACGAGGGGCTTGTCTCCGCCAGCTCGATGCGGGCGACGACGGACTGAGCGGTGCGAGCTCTCTTTGCGAGCTCGCGCTGGGACAACCCCGACCTTTCCCGGGCGGTCGAGAGCAGCTGCGCGGCGCTGATGCGCTGAGGCATGCCGTATGATAGCTGATTAGCTATCAGAGGACAAGGTTCCTGCCTTCGAAGTTAGTCCGCAGTCCGCAATCTTTCTAACCGTCTCAACTCAGCGCCAGCCCCAGCCGCCGCAATCCCTCCTCGAGCCCCGCCCTCTCCATTCCGAATCCCAGCCGAAAGTGATCCTCCATACCAAAGAACCGCCCCGGCGCAACAAGCGTGTCATACTCAACCAGCAGCCGCTCGACCAACTGATCGACACGACCGTCAGAGAGTTGTACCCATCCAACGGTGCCCGCCTCCGGCCGCACCCATGTCAGCCGCGGATGGCCTTCCACGAACTCGGTGGCGAGCTTCCGATTCGCGTCCACCCTCTTCCGCTGCGACTCGAGCACCACCGCGGCGTGATCCAGCGCGCGCGCCGCCAGCCGCTCGGCGGGATGCGACATGGACGCGCTGAATAAACCATTCAATCGCTTCATTCGCGTCGCGAGAGCCGGTTCCCCTAGAATCCATCCCGCCCTCAGCGCGGCGAGGCCAAATACCTTGGTGAGGCTTCGCGTCGTAACGAACCGATGCGACAGGTTTATGGCCGACCGCGGCTCGGCGCTCACGCCGTAGAGCCACTCGAGATAAACCTCGTCGGC
>DASTTD010000346.1:0-7634 GCA_035760325.1 Gemmatimonadaceae bacterium | reverse complement strand
TCGCTCACTCTCGTTTTCGAATCACCCTCGGTCGAGATGCTCGAGTACCCCGACAACATCACGGTCAGCCCGCGCGGCGGGATCGTGCTCTGCGAGGATGGTGCTGGCGAGCAGTTCGTCCGGGGACTCACTCGTGAAGGGCGGATCTTCGATTTCGCGAAGAACCTGCTGAACCGGACGGAGTTTGCGGGAGCGTGCTTCAGCCCCAATGGCCGCACCCTTTTTCTCAACATCCAGGGCTCGACGAGTGATGCGGGAATCGTCAAAGGAGTGACTGTCGCCATCCACGGCCCGTGGAAGGACGGCGCGCTGTAGCTTCGAAGGAGCAGACGCCCAGCTCCATCAGAAAGACCTAGTCAGGCGATCCGCTACCCAGAATCTTGAGGGCGAGACACGCCGCGCCGAATCCGCTGTCGATGTTGACGACCGCCAGCCCAGGGCTGCAGCTGGCAAGCATCGTATGCAGCGCAGTTGTCCCGCCCTGAGCGACTCCGGTACCGACCGAAGTCGGGACACCTATCACAGGCGCGCGCAGCAGGCCCGCCACGACGGCCGGAAGAGCTCCATCCATGCCGGCCACGACGATACAGACTCTCGCCGATTCCAGCTCGGGGAGCACTGCCTGGAGCCTGTGGATTCCCGCGACTCCGACGTCGAAATGCTTCGTCGTCGGTACGCCCATCGCGTTGAGAATCGTCACCGCCTCGAGCGCGACTGGTATGTCGGCCGTTCCAGCGGTGAGCACGGGAACGGCCGGAATATTTCGCGCGGGGCGCGGGTTGCGTACGGCGACTCGGGCAGCGGCATCGACGGTCGCGAGCCCGGCCAGCATCTGCATCTGCTCTTCGCTCAGCCGCGACGCGATGCGAAGCTCGTCCTCACCCTCGAACAGCTGCCGCAGATGAGCGGAAGTCTTTCCGGGCCCGAAAACCACCTCGGGGATGCCGGTTCGCGATTCGCGATCCCGATCCCAGCGAATGTCGGTCACGAAGCCAGGAGAGGCAGAGAAAGACTTCCGCTCTGAAGACCGGCCAGGTCCAGAGCCACGAAGGTGAATCCGGCTTTGCGACAAACCCGTCGAAGCTCCGACCGGAGGGGCTCTTCGATCGCGCGAGCAAAAAATTCCGGTGGAATCTCCAGCCGCACGATCGTCCCGTGCCACCTCGCGCGAGCAGGCCACAGGTCACGCGCGCGGAGAAACGATTCGACAGCCTCGATCTGGGCGAGGCGCTCGGGCGTTACTTCACTCCCGACCGGCACCCGGCTCGCGAGGCAGGGAGCCGCTGGCTTGTCCGCATTGGAGAGATTCCAGCGGCGAGCCAGCGATCGAACGGCCGACTTGCCAAGACCGGCATCGACGAGAGGAGCTACGACGCCGCGCTCGCTCGCGGCGCGCAATCCCGGTCGGTGCTCTCCCAGGTCATCGAGCTGGGTACCGACGAGAATCACTCCTCTTTCACGCCTCTCCTCGGCCAGCGACTGAACGGTCTCATAAAGAGCGGTCTTGCAGTGATAACACCGGTCGCCGCTGTTCTCGCGGTATGCCTCGCTCTCCATCTCCCTCGTCTGCACTTCTTCGACCCGCGCCCCGGTCTCACTTGCGATCCGGTGCGCATCGTCCCGCTCAGCCGCCGGCAGAGAGTCGCTCACACCGAGCAGCGCGACCGTCCTGACTCCGGAGCGGACGCACCCGGCAAGAACCACGGTGGAGTCGATTCCGCCCGAGAAACACACGTAAGCTGTTCGCTCGCCTACGGCGGATTTGATCGCATCGATCAGCCGCCGTTCCGAATCCGCCTCAGCCACGGTTCATCGCCTCCCGTCCACGCTCGGCGGCGAGGGCGCTCAACACCTCGTCCCGTATCTCGGCAATCGGGCGCATGGTCTCCCGGGCAACGCGGTTCAGGTCATCGAATTCCGGTTTCGCGCGAAGCGTTCCATCGGGAAGAGTCGATACCTTCACTCTGATCTCATGACCGCCGAGAGTGACGACTCTCGACTCACGGTGAAGAGCGGTGCGTGCGACGTTGACTCGCTTTACGCCCAGCGTCGTGAAGTCGAGCAGGATCTTTTCCTCGAGCCTCGTCACATCATTCGTCCGTACCAGCGCCTCGACCCGTGTACCAGCGCGCCCTTTTTTCATGGTCGTGTTCAACAGGACCACGTCGAGCGCGCCCTGCGCCCGCAGAGCATCAGCGGCGGCGGCCAGCTCCTCGGGAGACATGTCGTCGATGTCCGCGCTGAGAACGTGCAAATGCTCAGTCCGCGCATCACGGTCGCCCGAATGCGTCTCTGTCAGCGCAGCCGATTCTCCGAGAATGACGCGCACTGCATTGAGCTGGCCTCGGATATCCCGCGTGCCCGCGCCGTAGCCGCTGCGTCCCGGTGAATATTCGACCGGCGGCTCGCCCCGCGACAGCACCTTGATCAGCGCGGCCCCTGTCGGGGTGGTGAGCTCGCCCGATCCACTCGGCCCATGCGACACTGTGAATCCTTCGAGCAGCCGCAATGTCGCCGGCGCGGGGACCGGAAGCACGCCGTGGGCGGTTTTGACCGTGCCGTCTCCCAGCGCTATGCGCGTGTTGAACACGGATTCCACCCCAAGCAGCTCCAGTCCCCAGATCGAGCCAACGATGTCGAGAATCGCGTCTACGGCACCAACCTCGTGCAGGTGCAGGTGTTCCGCCGACACGCCGTGAATTTCACTTTCGACGCTTCCGATGGCATCAAACGCGGCGTGAGCCAGCTTGGCGACGCCCGCGGGGATCGATGCGGTGTCGACCAGCGCGTGAATCTCCGAGATCGCGCGTCCGTGGGGCTGCGGCGGGATGTCGAAATCCACCTTCATACAGCGCACACCCGCTCGCTTGACGTCCGCGATCCGGACGTCTACTCCCTTCAGCCCGAGCGTTTGGGGCAATCGCTCCAGCCAGCTCCTGTCGAGCCCGACGTCCACCAACGCACCGAGGAACATGTCCCCGGCTATCCCGCTGGCCGGATCAACGACGGCGATTTTCATTGAGGAGAGGCGGTCGGATGAAAGGTATTGAGGCCAGAAAAAATAATCCCGAGCGTACTTGTCTGGATTCAGCCGGACGGCTAGGTTAGCCGTTGTTGCTGGAAGTTAACCGACTCCAACCGGACAAGAACGCTCAGATGCTGATCGCCCCCAATATCATCGCAATCGCAGGCCTCTCACTCATTCTGGCCGCGACGGCCGGCGCTCAGGATCCCAAACCGGCGCCCCCTGACACTCTCCAGCCCGCTCCTCCCGTAGAGGGTCTGACTCCCCCGCCGGCCGTGCTCGATACCGGCTGGGTTCCGCCCGAGGCGACCGACACTCAGGTACTGGTCCCGGTCAAGGTAGCCGGCAAACGTGGCGAGCGGCGGAGCTATGCGCCCGGAGTCATCTCGAGCGCGACCAGGACCGAGCTGCCACTCCGGGATATTCCACAGTCCGTCACTGTGATCAATCGTTCTGTCATTGCTGATCTCTCGATGCAGGGAATGGCGGACGTCGCTCGCTATATCCCCGGCGTCACGATGGGTCAGGGCGAAGGGCACCGCGACCAGCCGACGATCCGCGGCAATAGTACGACAGCGGATTTCTTCATCGATGGCGTACGAGATGACGCTCAGTACTTCCGGGATCTGTATAACGTCGAGCGAGTGGAAGCGCTGAAGGGCTCCAACGCGATGATGTTCGGCCGCGGCGGCGGCGGCGGCGTGATCAATCGCGCCATAAAGGAGGCGGATTGGGTCCCGCTGCGCGAGCTCGTACTACAGGGCGGGTCCTACAACAACCGTCGTACAACGCTTGACGCCGGTCAGGGAGTCACCGAGCGGCTCGCCGGACGGCTGAACGCGATGTACGAGAACTCGGATCTGTTTCGAGATGCGGTAGCTGTCGAGCGACATGGCATCCATCCCACCGTGACGTTCCTCTCTCCGTCGGGACGGACAAAAGCCACGCTCGGCTATGAGAACTTCAAGGATCACCGAACGGTGGACCGCGGAATTCCCTCGTTTCAGGGACGGCCGCTCGAGACCGACCTGACGACCTTCTTCGGAAATCCCGCGATCAGCTACGCCGACGCAAAGGTTCATTCTTCCGCCGCGATGCTCGCGCACCGCGTGGCAGGCCTCGGTATCCGCAATACCACCCGCTTCACGTCGTATACCAAGTTCTATCAGAACGTTTTTTCGGGGCCGGTGAGCGCGGACCGATCGGAGGTGACGCTCAACGGGTACAACAGCGCGCACGATCGGAAGAATCTCATCAGCCAGACGGACCTCAGCGCCGTCGTCAGGACGGGAATCGTCAGCCATGCCCTGCTCGTGGGCGCGGAGCTCGGGAGACAGGTCACCGACAATTTCCGGAACACCGGCTACTTCGCCGACGGGTCGACTGCGGCAAGAGTACCAACGTCGAGCCCCACCGCTTTTCTGCCGGTGACTTTCCGTCAGAGCGCCAGTGATGCCGACAACCACGTGACGAATTCTCTGCGCTCGATATACGCTCAGGATCAGATCGCGATTTCCGACCGGCTTCAGATCCTGGGTGGCATTCGGTACGAGAGCTTCTCGATCCGTTACCATAACAACCGCAACGCTTCCACGTTGCGCCGCACCGACGGCATGTTTTCGCCCAGGATTGGCCTCGTATTGAAGCCCGCCACCCCGGCGTCGATCTATGCGAGCTACAGTGTCTCGCATCTGCCCAGCGCCGGCGATCAATTTTCGTCGCTGAGCGATGTGACGAAAGCCCTCGAGCCCGAAAGCTTCGAGAATCTGGAGATCGGGGCCAAGTGGGACGTCGGCGACCGGCTGGCGTTTACTACTGCTGCCTACCGCCTCGATCGCACGAACACGACGGCGCCGTCCACCGTGGACCCGTCCCTCATCGTTCAGACCGGGAGTCAACGCAGCACAGGATATGAGCTCGGCCTGAGCGGGAGCGTATCACCGATCTGGGACATCGTCGGTGGATTCGCCCGGCAGAAAGCAGTGATCACGAGCACCACCACTTCGGCGGTGCGGGGGACAACCGTTCCACTCGTGCCGGCCACCACGTTTTCGCTCTGGAGCAAGCACCAGCTGCTCTCGGCGCTGGGGGCTGGTGTGGGAGTCGTCCACCAGACGCCGATGTATGCGGCGATCGATAACGCGGTCACCCTGCCCGCGTTCACGCGCGTAGACGCCGCGCTGTTCGCCACGCTGGGAAGCCACGTTCGCGCGCAAGTGAACTTCGAGAATCTGTTCAACGAGGGGTACTACCCGCTCGCGCACAACAACAACAACATCACACCCGGATCGCCGCGCGCAGTCAGGCTTTCACTCACGACGGGATTCTAGTGTAGCCGCCGGTCGGCCGGTGCGAGGAATTGAACTTGCACCCAGTCGACCGAATGACAGCTGAACGTTACGTCGACCGGATGACAGCTGAACGTTACGATGTAGCGGTAATCGGAGGCGGGCCAGCAGGGCTGGCGGCTGCGCTGTGGCTGGCCCGCTACCTCCACACGGTAGTAGTGATTGATTCCGGCGATCCCCGGAACTGGGAAACGAGAGGCATCAACGGCTACCTCGGCCACCAGGGGATCCGCTCGCCGGAGCTGCGTGCAATCGGTCGCGCCGAATGCGAGAGCTTCGGCGTGAGCTTCGTGGATGGCCTCGTGGACACCGCGCTCAACGAGACCGGTGACCTGTTCGCGGTCCATCTGCGTGACGGCTCGGAAATCAACGCCCGCCGGATTCTGCTTGCCATTGGCATCAAGGATGTCTGGCCCGACATCCCCGGCCTCGATCGGTGTTACGGCGACACGGTGCACGTCTGTCCCGACTGCGACGGATACGAGACGCGCGACAGGAAAACCGTCGTGATCGGCAAGGGCAGAAAAGCGGTCGGCATGGCGCTCGCCCTTACCACCTGGACGCGCGCAATCGTCATCTGCACCGACGGGGAAAAGCCCGACATGGACCAGGAGCTGTTGAATCAGCTGAAGGTGCTGAACATTCCGGTCCTCGACGCCCCGATCGAATGCGTTCGATCACACGCGAGCGAGATCAAGGCCATCGAGCTACGCGGCGGCATGGAGCTGGATTGCGAGCGGCTGTACTTCGCGATCGGCCAATATCCCGCGGACGATCTCGGTGCGCAGCTCGGGTGCAAGCGCGACGAGATGGGTAGGCTGGTGATCGACGACCGGAATCACACCTCGGTGCTCAACGTATTCGCCGCCGGGGATATCGCCCCGGGTCCTCAGCTTGCCATTGGCGCCGCCGCGAGCGGAGCCGTAGCGGCTATGGCCATCCACTCATCCCTCGTGCCCGAGACGCGGAAGCTTCCCGACACATCACCCGCCAAACGCCCTGCCGAATCCACGAAGCGTTCGGTCGAATCGGCGGCCAGTCGCTGAGGCGAATTACCAGCGCAGCGTCAGGTTCTGCAGTTTACCAGCGCAGCGTCAGGTTCTGCTGTTTCCGCTTGCGGATGATTCGAAGGCTGAGCGTCTGGTCTCGCGCCTCGGAGATCGCCTGCACGAGGTCCACCGGCGTCGCCAGCTTGAAGCCGTCCGCGCGCACCAGTACGTCGCCGCCTCTGAGCCCGGAGATGCGCGCCGGACTGCCTTCGACGACGTTCGTGACGAAGACACCTTCCGGTTTCACGCCGAGCACGTCGCGGATGTCTTCATTGAGGGCTGTGAATTCCATTCCCGCGAAAGGATATAGCCCGGGACCGAACGTGAAATTCGGGATGAGCGCGGGCGGAACCCGACCGGGGAGCGGAGTCCGAACCGTGACCTTCTGAGACCGCGTCGCGGAACGCGTGGGCCGGTGCGTGCGCTCCTCGAACGGCGACGGGCGGACGTTGATGACGACGCGCTCCTCCCAGCCTTTGGGCGCGCGGCCAAGGATTCCGCGCACGACGCGCACATCGTCGTTGCGCTTCAGCTGCAGAACGAAGGGAGCGCCCGGCTTCAGCCAGTTCTTCAGCTGAAAGACGCTCCCGCGCATGTCGTGTGAGTTGAACGACATCAGGATGTCTCCCGGCATCACTCCAGCCTTGGCCGCCGGCGAGAACGGCTCGACAGCCCTGACGATGGGATAATTGTCGAAGAAAGTCGTCCCTCTCTCATCCAGCATCCCTTCGTCGGAGAGAGTTACGCCGAACCAGCCGGTCGGCCCTTCGGCCACCACCGACCGCTGCCCAGCGGCCTCGGCTGCAATGGCGAAGACGCTGAGACCGGCGGCAGCCAGCGAGCGCCCGATCGTGTGTTTCAACTTCATCACCCTAGAATCCCCTGAGTCTGAAGCCGGCCGGCGTCACGACGCCGAGCTGCCGCGCCGTCGCTTCACGGGCGCCGAGTGTCGCGAGGTAGTACTGGTTGATCACAGGATCACGCAGCGCATTCTCGCGCGCGGTCGCCGTCGCGCGGACGAGCTCCTCGAGAGCGGCGAGGCGGGCCTGATAGATCTTCACGCTGTCCGGCGCGGTCGACGCCCTGTTGTTGTTGGCTGCCAGAAATGCGGATGCAGCCTGATAGTCGGTACTGGCACGCTCGAGAGTCGCCCACGCGTCTTCGACGCTGGCGAAGCTCGCCTCCGCGGCACGGGGCACCGGTGCAGCGGTG
>DASTTD010000345.1:0-7989 GCA_035760325.1 Gemmatimonadaceae bacterium | reverse complement strand
AGCCGTCCACCTAGATTACGGATGCGCTCAGAACTCTCACGGAGACGGTCAACGGTGGCGCTCAGGTCTGCCGTCCTCTCCGAAACTTGCTTCTCGAGGTCTTTGCGCAGTCGTGCCAACTCCAGATGCGTGCGGACCCTGGCCAGTAACTCCTCCCGGTGAAAAGGTTTACTGATGTAATCGACGGCGCCGGCTGCCAACCCTTTCACGCGCTCGTCTACTTCGCCCGCAGCCGTGATGAAGATGACCGGAACGCCCCTGGATTCATCGGCCGTCTTGAGCCGCTGGCACACGTCGAACCCGTCCATACCGGGCATGCGAACGTCCAGGAGAATCAGTTCCGGCAGCCAGGCAGCCACCGACTTGAGTGCGAGACTGCCGCTATCGGCCGTGCGTACCTGATACCCCTCCGCCGTCAGGATGCTCGCCAGAACCAACAGAGAATCGGCTTCGTCGTCAACTGCGAGGATGCTCGAAGTATCTGTCATGGACCCTTCCTCCGAGAGTACGCCAGTCGTCGGAACTAGCGGTGGAGAATTCCCTTCGGGCGCAAGTAAGGAAATGGGGTGGAGGGACCGTACGGGCCCGGAGACTCTGAACGTCTCTCCTTCGAAACGGCTCCTTTGCACTCAGCGAGCAGGTCGCGCGGTATCGCCAGGACTCTACCATAGCTCGATATTCAAAGAGACTCGTTCCATGCGCTAAAACTAATTGGCTCCTCGGGCTGGACTCAAACCAGCAACCCTCCGGTTAACAGCCCGCCCGTTGCTGCGTGCGCGCCTGTGGGTGGTTGACTCTGCCAAAGGCTTCGGTACACTCGCCATATGGAAGTCATCCTGTCGCCGGAACTGCAGGCCAAGCTCACCCGCATCGCCCGAGACCGCGGAACCGACGCGGAGGCTGTGGCCCGCGAAGCGATTGAGCGGCTTGTCGACTACGACGACTGGTTCGTGCGCGAGGTCGAGAAAGGGCTCACGCAAATCGAGCGTGGTGAAACCCTGAGCCACGAAGAGGTCGGCACGCGGCTTCGCGAACTTCTGGCGGACAAACAACCGCGGCCCTGATGCAGCTTCGCTGGACCGAGGAGGCTGTCGCTGATCTCGAGCACATTGCTGGCTACCTTCTTACGCACACACCCAGCCGAGCTCAGAACCTGATCCGCGCCGTCTACGAGGCTCCTTCCGATCTGCTGACATTTCCGAATCGCGGACGCCAGGGAAAGAAGGAAGGGACGCGCGAGCTGGTCCCGATCGTCCGCCTTCGCGAAATGGGGGACGTGCTTCACGACTCGATCCGCCGTCCACGCCTTCTGTCGCAGACCGTCGGTATCTTCGCCGGGCTGGCGCCGCTCATCGCGGTCGTCGGCACCTACGGCCTTCCTCTCGTACGGGGTCACCAATCGGCGGCGTGAGATCGGCATTCGCATGGCGCTCGGGGCAAGCCGCTCTGGGATCTTGACAACTGGCTCATCCGGGAAGCCGCCCCTCAGATTGCGGATTCGCGGACCGCTCCTCAGCGCGAGCAAAAACCGGCGACCTGGTTTGACGAATTAACGCGACTCGTCCCGCTGAAGTGACGATCTATTGCCGGCTGGCGGAAAAACGCCCGCTTTGCGGGAAGTCCGTGAAAGTGAAGGTTCCGGTCATCTGGGCCGCGACAATCGTCCCCGTCAAACGGTAGGTGCCGCCGGTTCCGAACTCGAACGAAATTCTGTCGGCGTCGACCTGGCCGTTGACCAGGCCATACGTGTGCACCCCTCCCAGGACGTCATCACATGGCCCCTGGGCTTCGACTCTTCTGAGTCGCGTCGTCGACGTGCCAGTCACCACGTTGCCGGTTGTCGTCAGGTTCAGCTCGAGATCGAACTCCGCCGGGCAGAAGTCCCTGGCTTCTTGCTCGACGATCATTCCATTCGGGCTCGTGCCCACCCATCGGCTCACCACCGACGCTGGCACCTGGCTGGCTGGCGGAGCTGTCGGCCCGGTCGGGCCGGTCGGGCCGGGTGAGCCTGCGCACGCCGCCGACAACAGGATAATAGCGAGCGAGCATCTCAGCGGTGTCATACGGTTAACCCCTTATCGGGTCGGCATACGACACCCTGTAGCACTAGACTTTCAACGATCTACGAAACGCCCTTGTGGGCGACGTGATTGTGCGACGCTGGCGATGAAACCGTCGAAATGAGTGGAACCAGCCACGGTCCAGTCCGACGAGCGGCGGCGCCGTTCAAAAGATCGGCTTCAGGGCCATCCGGCCGTAGGCGATGAACGCCATGAGGAGGCCCAGCACGCCGCTCATGATGATGGGCGTTATGCGGTTGCCTTGGGTCCCGTCCGGGCATCGCGGAGCGCGTGACTATTCGTCTGTCGCGTCCTCATCGATGTCTCAGGAGTCTCGTCGTTGCGCGGGTCAATATCGTGGTATTGACCGGTGGCGATCTTTGCCGCCAGTTCATCACGGTCCGTCGCAATGACCTTGTAGATCTGCCGCCACAGATTACCGGCCTCAACCCCGAGAGCAACCTGACCACCGGTCAACCGTTCCTCCACTGGAATGCGACCGACCGCATCGCCAACACGGCCGTCGAGGCCAATGTGTCCCGTCAGTCGCCCGCGATGGTGCCCGTCACGCATTACGACGACGTGACGCGCACCTGCCGCGACTGCGATAGACCGTTTATCTTCTTCGCGCAGGAGCAAAAGCATTGGTACGAACAGCTCGGTCTGCCGCTCGAAGCGGACTGCGCACGCCGAGATGGTGAACGTCGCCAAGGAGTTGAGGGCGCGGCTTGCCGCGTTGGAGCGGTGACAACATGATGGCGGCGCGTCGGGTATATGCTGCTGACGTGTTCACACGACGTTGCCCGATAAGCCTCTTTCTGCAGGCGTGCACGTTTGCTCTTGTGGTTGCCGTGTGGACTCCCGCCGAGGGCGCCGAGGTTCCTGCGGCCTGCCGCTCGAATATCGACGCGAAGCTTCCCGGCTGGCGCCTGGCGACGACGTCTGCCGAGGTCGCGAAGTGGGCAGCTGAAATGAAAGAAGGCCCCACGGTATTGCACGTTGACCTGGACGGCGACGGCGTTCGCGACACCGCGGCGTTGATCGTAACGGGCGCCGGCGATCCGCCGGCCCATCACATCGCGGTGTGCCTGTCGCGAAAGGCGGGTCCCGAGCTGCACGTCATCGACGATCTCTATTGCTCCGACGGCATCATGATCGCCAAGAAGGGCACGCGCGCCCACGACTTCGAGAACTTCCGTTACGTGACTTACCGCACGAACGGCGTGCATGCCTATTGCTTCGAGAAGGCCGGTGCGACCTACCTGTTCCGGAACGGCCGCTTCATTCGCATTGTCGATAGCGATTGACGGTGGTGGAGGAGCAAGGCTGGCTGGTGCCGTTACTCCGCTCGAGGAATGGGGACGAGTCGGAAAATCGGCGTCGGCGGCCCGTCCTCACCCCGCACGTTGGCGTCGATGGCCAGGTAGATCAGCCCGTCGGGGCCTTGCTGCACGTCTCGAATGCGGCCGATGCCGCGAATCAGCGTTTCGTCCTCGACCACCTTCTCCCCGTTGATGCGCAGTCGCACCAGGCGCTGTCCGCTCATGCCGCCGACGAGCATGTCGCCCTTCCAGCCTCGAAAGCGGTCCCCGGCGTAGAAGATCATTCCGGACACTCCGATTGACGGCACCCAAATGTGCCGCGGCGGCTCGATGCCTTCCTTCTGCGTGCCCTCGTGAATGGCGCGACCGGTGGTGTAATGCACGCCGAAGCCGATGATCGGCCAGCCGTAGTTTTTTCCGGGTCGCACCAGATTGACTTCGTCTCCTCCTTGCGGGCCGTGCTCGTTCAACCACATCTCGCCGGTGCCGGGGTGCATCGCCAGCCCTTGTGCATTGCGATGGCCATAGGAGTAGATCTCCGGGAGTGCACCTGGCGTGCTCACGTACGGATTGTCCGCAGGCACTCGGCCGTCGTCGTGGAGCCGGACGGTCGTTCCGTTATGCAGTGAGAGGTCCTGCGCCGGGTGCTTCGACAAATCTCCGGCCGCCGGCCACTGCCGATCGCCCAGGGTGATGAAGAGGTAGCGCTGTCGATCGAATGACAGCCGCCCGCCCCACATCGAGCTTCGATTGGTGCCGTTGCCCGGCGCCTTGGCGTGGAAGATCTCCTGCACGTCGTGGAGCCGGTCACCGTCGAGACGCGCGCGCGCAACCGCGAGGTTCCCAAATCCGTTCTCACCGGGTTTCACGTAACTCAGGTAGATCAGCCCATTGGTTGCGAACTCCGGGTGCAACAGCACGTCACGCAGCCCTGCCTGCTCGCGGCCATCTTGCGGCGTGGCGCCGCGCCCGAGCGCGAGGATCTCGGGCAATCCGCTGACGGCGGTCTTGAGCAGTTGGCCGTTACGCACGATGCGCAGGCGGCCGGGCCGCTCGGTGATCAGCACGTCGCCGTCCGGCGTGAACGCCATCGAATGCGGATGCACGAGACCGTCCACAAACGTCTCGATCCTGAAATCGTGATGCGCCGTCCTCACGACGGCAGCCGTCGGCGATTGCTGGCCAGTAAGGCCGTGCGAAGCGAGAGCGACGAGCACCGCCGCAGCCGTGACAACACGCAGCATGTGAGGGGCCATATGAGGAGCACGATAGACGTGATACCGGCTTGCTGCAAGTGCTCGATCGCAATAAGTGCGCCGAAGCGGACACGCGGCACCCTTAATGCTGCGATTCCGTGGCTGGCGAATTGTTCTTCGGTTCGAATCGCCGCGGCTTGTGGATGTCCGACGGCAGCTCAACACAAGCTGCGCAGGATGGTCGGCGAACTGGACTTGGTCCAATGAAACGCTCCAGCCGCCCCTTAGGGCCGCCTCTGTATTCGAGCGGCCGTCGTCGATGAGTAGAATCTCTTCCGCGCGTAGCTCAACTTCCTCTAGAACCTTGTCGCGGTCTTCCTTGACGCCGCGAGAATCGCCAGCAGCTTCGAAAGCATGAGTTCCTTCGCGTCGAGCGCCGAGGGCGTGATGATCGCGAGGTACACTTGGTCCAATGCAGCTGCGTGTTGCCCGCCTTTGCCTCGACTGCGAAGAGATTCACGGCGAAGAGACATGCCCGGTATGCGGATCGGAGTCGTTCGGCTACATCAGCCGTTGGATTCCCGCTCCTGAGCGACGGAAGCGCGCGCGACCGGCCGTCACGTCTCCTGCGGCGGATACCTATCGCGAATTGCTCAAACCTGATCATCACCGATCCGCTACGTCTCGCTGGTTGCGGCGCGGTGTAATCGGCGTGACGGCAGTCAGTGTGGTCGGCTGGCTGTGGCGTCGCTCAGCGACCGAGACCCAGCAAGAGACGAAGGTCGGGCGCCAACCGAAAATTCGAAAATCGTGACCTTTCAACGCTGAGCGGCGGATATCAGTCGTTTATCGTCGGCTGTGGTTGGCACGGGCCACGCTTCGTCAAGATTAAACGCCAGGTTCCTTCAGTGATGTCGAGAAGAACTCAAGTGGACGAACAGATCGCACGAATCGAGCGGATGGTATTTGAGGGCCTTCAAGGTTCCACGGCCGCGCTGCGGCTCGTGGTCGACCAGTCTTTGATCAATGAGTTCATTGCGGAGCACCTCACTCCGCGCTACCCATCCTTGAACGACGTCCAGCTGGCGATCGCCGCAAACAATCAGATCGCGGTACGCGTCCGCTCTAAGGCCGCGCTGTTTCCGGATCTAACGTTGCACCTCGAGATAGATCGTGTAGCCATTCTTGACCCGTTGGCGGTCAGGTTTCGCATTCGGAAGCAGGGTCTCTCACAGGTCGTCGCGTGGGTGTTGCCGGCGATGGCTCACACGCTTCCGCGCTTTGTGAAGCTGTCCGGTGAAAACGTCGTCGTTGAACTCGCGACGCTCCTCGAACAATGGCGCTCAATGTTGCCGTTGCTCGAAAAACTCGAAATTCAAACTTCGTCGCGAAAGCTTCACGTCGCAGTTGACCTCCGGGCGCCGTCACGGACGCGGGGTTGATCGCACGTCGCAACAACCCCGCTTCAGAATGGCGTGAATGTAGGCAGGTTCCCGATGGCGGATAGGGTGTGCGCGATTACAGCAAAGGGCGGCAAACGATCCCACGCCAGTTTCTTGAGGAGTTTCCAGTCGCGCCGGTCTACAACCTTTTACCTATGTCGTCGGTCCGCCGGAATAATCTGTCACCCATGTACCCGGAATAGGCCCGCGTGAATTGGCTCCTCGGGCTGGACTCGCACTAAGTTGAACGCCGAAGGCGTTCGACGATGAGCCCGAGTTCAAGACGAGGAGGCCAACTCGCGAAGCGAGTTGGCTCCTCGGGCTGGACTCGAACCAGCAACCCTCCGGTTAACAGCCGGATGCTCTGCCATTGAGCTACCGAGGAATCTGGCAGGACCCAGTGCGCATCTGTCGGCGCACGGGCAAGACACCTATCGTAGAACAGAAGGCGAAGCCTTGCCAAGTCGCCCGAACGCTGGCTAATGCCGCGAAGGGGCACGGTGTTCCCCATGTCTTCGGAATACTGTGTTACCAGTAGCCCAGAAGACACGGGGCGAGATTGAGCAGTCGCGACGATAGGAGGTGGCAATGATCGCCGTCATTCGCTTCGGCGTACTCCTTGGCTGGCTGGTGCTTTCCCTCGGATGCGGTGACCTAACCCCACCCACCGCGCCGACCGCATTACCGGCTGCGCCGCCGCCTGTGGTCCAGGCTCCGCCTCCTGCTGGATTTCCGCCGGTGTCCGGCCTCGCACGCGTGTTCGTCTTCAACGGACGCTCGTCCTACCAGGTTCGCGAGTACACGACCACCTCCAGGTTTGTGCTCCAACCTGGTGGTGTGTTCTCCCTTCAATACGGGTCGCTGGGCATCGAGTACGCCGGCACCTATGCTGAAGTCAACGGTCGCATCGACTTCAGCTTCACGGCCGATAACCGGTGGGGCGCTGACGGAACGCTCAACGGTGACCTATTGGACGTCCGGTATGGCCCGATCATGGAGCATTCGGATTTCGAGAACGCTGTCTACCGGCGCTCGCAATGAACAAGTCTAGAAAGAGCGGTTCACGCTAGCGGGCCCTTTTTTCAAATCCGGAGCCTCCGTCTTCGGGCAGAATGACCAGCACCATGTGGCTCGCCCCTGCGGTTGCGGTATTAGCCGTCCTCTCGTCTGCGCTGTTGCCCGCCCAGGCGCCGGCCGTCACCATCGCCCAACGCCTCGACACGCCGCAGGCGCGCGTGTTCGTCGCGACGCTCAAGCCGCATGCGCCGGTGGTGTCGAGCAAGGGCCACGCGACCAATCGCGTCCTGATCTACATGGACGATGGCGTGATGACCGTCAAGGACGGCGCCGACACGTCGACGATCACCTTCAAGCGCGGAGATGTCCGATGGCGGCCGGCCAGCGGTCCCTACACCGCCGAGAACACCAGCGATTCTCCGATCCGGATTCTCGAGATCGATCTCAAAGGCGCGCCGGCAGGGCCGCTGCCCGCCACCACGCTCGATCCGCCTGCCGTCGATCCGAAGCACTACCAGGTGGCGCTCGAGAACGCGTTCGTCCGCGTGCTGCGCGTGCACCTCGGCCCCGGCGAGAAGAGCGCGCGGCACGAACACATCCTGAATCGCGTGGTCTTCTACCTGAACGATCAGCCCAATGCCAAGGCAGACGATGTGCGGATGTCGGGAGCCGCGACGCACATCGAGGCCAACGAGTCGTCACAGACGGCGTATCGCATTGCCGTCGAACTGAAATAGACGCCGCTGCCGACGGCAAACCGGAGCGTCGTCCCTTACTGCCCCGGCTTCGCCGGTTCGCTCGAGGGCGGCACGATGTTCTTGAGCCGCATGTAGGTCACCAGGTTGCCGTAATGCTCGTAGGTGTGCGTGACGGTGAAGTAGAGGACCGATAGTCGCGGCGTTGGACCGAAGTAGAACGGCACCGTTTCGACGCCCTTCTGATCGGTCATGCC
>DASTTD010000344.1:0-5427 GCA_035760325.1 Gemmatimonadaceae bacterium | reverse complement strand
CGCCGACAAAGGTCTCAATCTCCGCATCAGTTGACGGCATCAGGTCAATCCGCCCTCACCCAGATCGGCTGCGTGCTCGATCCTCCCAGGCGCGCCGTGAGCGACGCGTACTGAATCTGGTTCGAGGTGTAGTCGCAGCGGCTGGTGATTATGGTATCGCCCGCGACGAAATCGAACGAGCTCATCGCCTGCACAAAACCCGCGGTCGCGTTCGCGACGACAGCCACGTTGTCCGGCTTCGTGCCGATCAGCGCGGCAATCTCATCATACGAAGCGGCGATGACGTCCTGGCGCTCGTCGGCGGTCTCGTAGCCGCCGATCTCCGATTCGCGCTTCAGATATTCCTGCATGACGTCGAGGACCGAGCGCGGCATCAGGCTCGCGCCCGCGTTGTTGAGGTGCAGCCTGTGTTCGACGCCGGGGGTGTCGGCCCGGAGCTGGGCTAGATTCAGCATAAATGCACATTCCCATATACTGTGTGGCCGATCGGCGCTCTGGTGACTGCGGTGTTGGAGCTGAGGGATGCCGGCAACGACTCCTATCTGCTTCGCGGTGACGCCCAGGCGGTCGAGAGAGCTGACTAGGATCGTACCAATCGCATTCCCATCGCTACGGCATGCGTGTCGCACCGAGCGTGAGGCGTAGCGCAGGAGGCTGCTACCCTTCCAGAATTGCACCGATTCGTTGGCGCACCATAGCGGCAACGTGCTTGAACGCCTGCGCGTTTGAGAGGTGGCCAGCAATCAAGTCCTCGTAATCCTCGCGCTCGACAAGCCAGCGAAACCCTTGTCGAACGTGGTCACGAACAGCACCTGGAGAGGTGCGCAATTCGTCAACGATGCTCTTTCGTGACGGGATTAGCGCAAGTATGTCCTCGAGATCATGACTTGCAAACGGGTCGGCTTCCCCTCTGTCGTGGAACGCTGCCCACTTCAGCGCCAGAAAGCCAGGCGCACTCGCATGGCGGATTGTGACGCCAGGCTCGAGGACAGCTTCGACTGACGTTTCAAGGGCAAGGCGATCCCATTCGCTTCCCGTCCCCGCGAGATGGCGGCCTGCGGGTACAAGGTCGAACGGTGTACCGTCCGGTGCCGTCCATTTATGAACATGCGCGCCCTCAAACCCCGCCTCCCTGAAGTTGAGCCTGATCAGCCTTTCCCGAAGCGTATTCTGTTGGGAATAATTCGTTGAGGCGATAACGGCATCAACGTCTTTCGTTGGACGAACCCGTGGAATGACCGGCTCTGTTTGAAGGAGAGGGGCGATAGCTCCTCCAATGAAAACAACTTCGGATGAAAGCTCCCCAAGTGCCTTTGAGATCGCCGAGATTCGCGCCAGCGACGGTGGTAGTGGCTGGTTCACGAGGGCTCTAAGCCGCGGGAGCCAGCCGCTCCTTGATCATTTTCATCGCCGTCGTCCGCTCTCGCGCGCGTCCGACTCTAATGGCGTCCACTAGAGTCAGCAGCTCATAGACTGATGGACAATTGCTCGGTAGTTCTGCCGCTTTCCTGTAAAGAGGCGTCATTGATTGTCCAACGGCATTTCCGTTCCAGCTCGCCCACACGATCTTATCGTCAGTAATGAACTCATTGGCGAGTGCGGGCCCTGAATGAGCCGTAGGCACACCACGAGCTACGACGCCCAACTTTGCTGGAAACATGAACTTTACGCCATGTTCGAGAAATTCCATGAGATGGTGTCGATTGACACGCCGAGAGTCAGGCAAAAGCAACCCTGCGAGCTGGAGCCGCTCGACAGACTTATGGGCCGTACTTGGACTCATTGACAGGTCAGCCGCCAGCTCGACATAGGACGCTTCAGGCCTCTCCGCCAAGCGAAGAGCAACAGCGATATCCTGGGGCTTGAGGACCTCTTGTCTGGGCATTTTGGCACCTCTGATTTGACATTCGCGAATTGCGAACTCCATTATACCATAAAGACTTGCGCAACGCAAGTTGGGCTCCTGTGATCCGAAACCGACAGTTCACTGATACGAAGTGACGCATCGCCCTCAGAGGATCGATACCCAGCTTTAGCGCCGCTTTGTAAAGTTTATTGACAGTTTATGCTAACTTTATTGCCAAGAATCCTTCCCCATAGTAACCTATATTGACAGTTTAAAGACTATCTTCATGACAACACCACCCCAGTTCATCCCTACTACGACTCCGCTCGAAGCGGAACAGCGCGCCCGGATTATCGGCGAGCTGGACGAATTCAAGGGCCACTGGCGCCGCATCAGCCAGATCAATGAAGAACGCCTGAGCCGCCTCCGTCAGGTCACGACAATCGAATCAACCGGCGCATCGACGAGGATCGAGGGAGCAGAGCTGAGCGACTCGGAGGTCGCACGTGTCCTCCAGGGATTGAGCAGTGATTCGTTCAGAGCCCGGGACGAATCCGAGGTGCTGGGCTACGGCGAGCTGCACGGGCTGATCTACGAAAGTCACTCTGATCTGAGTCTCACCGAGAATCACATCCTTCAGCTTCATGGCATTCTTCTCAAACATTCGGCAAGGGACGAGCGCCACCGCGGGCATTATAAGACCCTCCCCAACGACGTCGAGGCGAAGCACCCCGACGGTTCCAGGGAAGTCATTTTCCGAACGGCGACTCCATTCGACACGCCACGCCTGATGCGCGAGCTCGTCGAGGGGACAAACTCCGCCTTCGACGCCGAGGAGCTCCATCCGATTACGGTCACAGGCTGCTTCATCGTGAACTTTCTTGCCATCCACCCCTTTCAGGACGGCAACGGCCGGCTCTCGCGCGCTCTGACGAACCTCCTGCTCCTCAAAACCGGCTACGAGTACGTGCCGTACGCGTCGCTCGAGCGAGTGATCGAAGAGAACAAGGCGGCCTACTACGCTGCTCTTCGCGCCTCGCAGATCGAGATGAAAGATGATCCGACCAGGTTCGGCGCCTGGCTCGGTTTTTTTCTCCGCGCCCTCCAGACCCAGAAACGCAGCCTCCAGTCCAAGCTCGACCTCGAAGGGTCGATGCTCCGGCTTTCAAAGACTCAGCAAGATGTTCTGGAAACGGTGCGGCGACTCGGGCGTACCACATCGATGGAGCTGGCAGGCGAGCTGAAGATTCCATGGCGAAACGTTCGCTACCACCTCGACACGCTCGTGAAGCGAGGACTCGTATCGCCGCACGGCGAGCGTAAGGGGAGATTCTACACACCTTCCGGAGTCATCGGCGAAGTCCCGCTTTCGCTTCCCTCCCCCGGAACCGTCGGAATCATTGCGGACGTGTACAATCGGGGTGGGCGGATCTCGCGCGCGGACCTGCTGGAGCTCGTAAAGAAAGCCGGATATGACGGGAGAGTCGTCGGACTCCTTCACGCTCGCCGAGTGGCGCACCTGAAGCGTGACGCCAGGACGGATGAGAGTGTCCTCACGCCGCGCGGCGAGGAGGTGGCGAAGGAGTTCATTTTCTCATCCCGCCTGGCTGAGGGGGCGAAGAGACCCGCTCAAGAAAAGTGAGATCGTCGCCTCTTCCTTCGAACCACCTCGTAGCGCCTCAAGGACGAATCGCCCGCAACCGGTGGTCGTCTTCTAGCCATGGGCACCGCCTCGCGCATCACGAATTGGCTCCGCCCGCTGCCTCCGCCGGAGCCGACTCTCCGGCCGACGACCATCATGCAGCGGCTGCGGCAGCCGTATCACAATACGGTTCCGGCGATCCTGCTCGTGCTGATCATGCCCGTGTATCACGTCATCGTCATGTTCAACCGCGGCCGGACGGTTTACATGCCCGAGCTGCCGCTGGACCGGGCGATTCCGGTCGACCCTGTCTGGATGCTCGCCTACGGGTCGATCTGGATCTTTGCGTTTCTGCCGGTGTTCGTCGTCCCGAACCCCGCGCTCACGCGGCGCGTGATGGTGTCGGTACTGACAGTGATCGTCATCGCCTACCTGGGATTCCTCGCCTACCCGACGGTATTGCCGCGTCCGGAAAAGCTGGGCGATGGCTTCCTCGAGAAGAGCCTCGAGATGAACTACTCGCTCGATCCGCCGTACAACTGCTTCCCCTCGCTGCACGTGGCTTGGGCCTTCGTGGCCGCGCTGTCATGCTATCGCGTGCATCGTGGCGTCGGCATCGTCGCGCTTGTCTGGGCAACGGTGATCGGCGTGTCGACGCTCTACACGAAGCAGCACTATGTCGTCGACGTCATCGGCGGCATCGCTATCGCGTGCGCGGCGTACATGCTCTTTCTGCGCGGCTATCCACGTGAAGCGATTGCCGACATCGACCGCCAGCTTGCGCCGAAGCGCGCTTTACGGGCGGTCTGGCTCTATGCCGCTATCGTCGCGTTCCTGTGGATGTACTGGTTCGTGGTAAAATGAACGCCGGAGGCTCAGATGCGCTTGCCGGCTTCCGTTAGATTGAGTTTCTCGATCTTCGCCACCGGAGGAATCTCAATGCCTGCCAAGCCCACCGCCTCGTCGTCACAGGCGACCGCGCCTGCTCCAGCTCCCACCAGGAAGTCGCTGACCCGAGCGTATGCCGCGGAATCACCAGACGCGCGTTTGGCCCCTTTCCAGATCCAGCGCCGGGACCCGAGGCCGCGGGATGTGCAGCTCGAGATCCTGTATTGCGGAGTGTGTCACTCCGATATCCACATGGCGCGCAACGAGTGGAAGCAGACGATTTATCCGGTGGTTCCCGGCCATGAGATAGTCGGCCGCGTTACCGCCGTCGGCGACGAGGTCACGAAGTTTCGTGTCGGGGATCTCGCCGGCGTAGGATGCCTCGTCGATTCATGCCGCGAGTGCAGCAACTGCCGGAAGGGACTCGAACAGTATTGCACGGTAGGCAGCGTCCTCACCTACAGCGCGCATGACAGAATCAGCGGCGACATCACTTACGGCGGCTACTCGAAGCAGATCGTCGTAGATGAGGATTTCGTGCTGAGAGTCTCCGACAAGCTGCCGCTCGCCGAAGTCGCGCCGCTTCTCTGCGCCGGGATCACCACCTACTCGCCGCTTCGCCACTGGAACGTCGGCAAGGGTCACAAGCTCGGCGTCGTCGGACTCGGCGGGCTCGGACACATGGCGGTCAAGTTCGGAGCTTCGTTCGGAGCGGAGGTTACTTTGCTCAGCACGTCACCCTCAAAGGAAGAAGACGCGCGCAGATTGGGCGCGCACAAGTTCGCGCTCACGCGCGATGCTGAGCGCGTCAAGGAGCTGGCCGGATACTTCGACTTCATCATCGACACCGTTTCGGCGGAACACGATTACAACCAGTACCTGGGCCTGTTGGCCACGGATGGCGTGATGATCTGCGTCGGCGCGCCGCCGACGCCCGCCGAGGTCGCCGTGTTCAGCCTGATAACCCACCGGCGCAGCCTGGCTGGATCGGGCATTGGTGGTCTGCCTGAAACACAGGAGATGCTCGACTACTGCGCCGAGCACGGGATCA
>DASTTD010000343.1:0-8160 GCA_035760325.1 Gemmatimonadaceae bacterium | reverse complement strand
CTGGACTCGCGAGAGCAGGCGCCGATCACATCGTCTGCGTGCCGAGCGATGTGACGGCGCACATTCAGGAGGTGCACCTCATGCTGCTGCACGTGTGGTGCGTCGCGATCGACGCCGCGATCGCAGAGGGCGAGAGCTAATACCGACGGCTTCAACCCCAAACGGCGACTGACGAGCTGGTAGCATCCAGCTTAAAAGCCGCCAGCCGCGAGCTAACAACCCGTGCGATTCGCAGCAACACGAGCGTTCAGAGCTTCGGCTCGAGGCAGGGAGCTTTCACGCTGGTCGCTACCAGCTCGTCAGTCGCCGTTGGGTTTCGCCCTGAACTCGAACCCTTTCAGACCAGGCTGAGCCTCGGCTCCGGAAACGCGAGCGCGTCCTCCCGATAAGCGAGCCACCCCGTGTCCCCCTCGGTGACCAGCTCCATCTCGGTGCCAAAGGGAAGCGTGAGATTGGGAATCTCGTGCCCGGCGGGGAAGTCCATCAGGACCGGTACATCGAGGTCCGACACCAGATCGAGCAGGAAATCCTCGAACTCGTCCTCCTCGGATCTGTCCAGCGACAGCTGGCCAAACACTATTCCGCGAACGTGCTTCAACAGCCCGGCGGCACGAAGGTGCAGCAGCCGCTCGTCCGCTACGGACATCGGGTCGTGCGCTTCCTCGAGGAAGAGGATGGCGCCCCGCGTGTCGATCTCGTACGGTGTGCCGATCGTCTGCTGAACGAGAGAAAGATTTCCTCCTGTGAGGCGCCCAGTCGCGCGGCCGGGTCGCACTGCCCTGGCGATATCACGTCCGAGACAGGCATCGGGACGAGGCATAGTCAGCGCGCTCAGAAGAGAAAGCATCGATGGGTCCGGCGAGTCCGGATTGAGATCGTCGACGGTCGGTCCGTGAAACACCCTCAGCTGCGCCTGCCGCATCAGCCATAAATGAAGCGCCGTGATGTCGGAGTATCCCACGAATGCTTTGGGGTTGCGGCGGAAGATCTCCGCATCGAGGTAGGGGAGGAGACGCACGGCCCCGTACCCGCCCGTGCAGCAGATCACCGCTTTCACATCCGGGTTGAGCCAGATGCCCATCAGATTCTCGGCGCGTCTCTCGTCTTCCCTGGCCTGAAAGCGCCGGAATCGCTCGAGCTCCGGATCGAGAACCACGTTGTAGCCCGCTCCTTCGAGCGCCAGCACGCCCCGGTTCAGCCAGGCGGCACGCGGGGCGTAGGATGGGGCAACGACTCCGATGGTATCGCCGGGGAGGAGTGGCGGTGGCCGCAGCAGCTCGGGGGGCCGAGGGATGGGCGAGGCGAAAGGAGAGGCCGGCGCTATGGCGTCGTGCACCGTTTCAACCACACTTGGGTACGCTCCGAGTGACTCGGTCATCGTCGGTTCTCGAAGCGCATCATTTGTTGGTCACTACTAGATTGAAGGGATATGGCTGACACGTCCGTGAAGACGTCGGAGGTAGGCGGGGGTGGTCAAACTCCTACAGGGAATATGCACGCCACGAGCCCCGGCGGTACCCCGGTAACCACCTACTTTCGGAAAGGTTTCGGGTTGAAATCCGAGATCCAATCCGAGCTGGCCGCCGATTATACCGGCCACCTGGTTGACATGCTTCAGGCCCGCGATTATACGCTGACGGCCGGGGATGTAACCATCCGTTTAGCCAAGGAATTCGGCTTCTGTTATGGGGTCGAGCGGGCGGTCGACTATGCCTATCAGGCCAGGAAGAAGTTCCCCGACCGTACCATCTACATGGCCGGGGAGATCATCCATAACCCGCACGTGAACTCGAAGCTCCGCTCGATGGGAATCACCTTCCTCATGCCCGATCAGGGCCGCATCGATTTTGGCATGGTGAAAGCGGAGGACGTGGTGATTCTACCCGCGTTCGGGGTAACGATCACCGATTTCGAGATTCTTCGGCGGATCGGTTGCGTGGTGGTCGACACCACCTGCGGGTCGGTGCTGAACGTGTGGAAGCGTGTCGAGAGCTACGCGCGCGACGGTTTCACCTCGCTCATTCACGGCAAGTATTACCACGAGGAGACGCGGGCGACGGCGTCACAGGCGGAAAAGTATGAAGGCGGGCACTACTTCATCATCCGGAACATGGAGGAAGCCCAGGTAGTCTGTGACTTCATCGAGCGCCGGATCAGCGCCGAGGTCCTGCTGGAGCGCTTCGGTCACGCGGTGTCTCCGAATTTTGATCCGGCGCGTGATCTCCGCCGCATCGGAGTGGCGAACCAGACGACGATGCTGGCGCGGGAGTCGATGGCAATCGGAGAGCTCGCAGGGCAGGCCATGGCGCGCGCGTATGGAGAGGATTACGCGAGGGAGAATTTCCGTACGTTCGACACTATCTGCAGCGCCACCCAGGAGAGGCAGGACGCGGTGGTCGATCTGCTGCGTGAGCCGCTCGACGTAATGGTCGTGATCGGCGGGTACAACTCCAGCAACACGATTTCGCTGGCCGCGCTGTGCTCGGAGACCGTTCGCACGTTTCACGTCGAGGACGCCGAGGACATCGATCCCGAATCGGGAATTGTCCGGCACCGTCCTCTTGGGGCGAAGTCGGAAAGCGAGACCCCGGCCTGGCTGCCCTCCGCCGGCCCACTGCGGATTGGAATCACGGCAGGGGCGAGTACCCCTAACAATAAGATCGGCGAGGCAGTTGGCCGGATTTTCGCTACCAGGGGAATCGATCCGAGATCGATCCAATAGTGACCTGAAGGAAGCAACAATAAGTCAATAAATCAGTACCAAACCGGTCAAAATGGTCGTCTTACTATTGGATGGTCCTGGTCCAAAAAGTACCTTGCTCCTCGACCCGAAACCAATGTTCGAGGGTATCAGTATTGTGTGGAAGGTACAGTCAACCGCTGGAGGTCGAATGGACGTGTATGGTTCGGATAACGCCCCTGATGAAGACACGGCCGGGACGGGTGGAACGGAGGCGACTCCCGATGTTGGGAGCTGGTTTCAGCGGGGCTCGAACAACGAGGCCGCGCTGAACGACCGCGGAATCGCGGTGCCGGTGAACTCCATGCTCGACCGGGTTCGTGAAGCGGATGCTCTCACCTTCGATCACGGGGAGGGGGAAGAGTAAGCTGCTTCGTCGGAGAGGAAAAAAGGCTGTCCGCGAGGACAGCCTTTTTTGTTGAAGTAAATTCTCGGAATGGACCCCCACCTGTTCCTCCAGAACCTCGCGATCGTCCTCTGCGTCGCCGCGGTCGCAACGGTGGTCTTCCAGCGCCTCCACCAACCCGTCGTTTTCGGCTACCTCCTCGCCGGGATGATCATTGGCCCCGACATCCCGGTACCGCTGGTCGCCGATCCGGCAACGGTGCGCGCCCTGTCCGAGCTGGGTGTCATCCTCCTCATGTTCTCGCTGGGACTCGAGTTCACGTTCCGCAAGCTCGTCCAGGTCAGTCAGAAGGCCGGAGCCGTGGCCGTATTCGAGGCCAGCATCATGATCTCCGCCGGCTACCTCGTCGGTCAGCTGCTTGGCTTCACGACAATGGAAAGCATCTTCGCGGGCGCGCTGATCGGAATCTCCAGTACCACGATCATCGTAAAGGCGTTTCAGGAGCAGAGGGTCAGGGGGCGTGTAAGCGAGCTCGTCTTCGGCATCCTCATCATCGAGGATCTCATCGCGATTTTCCTCCTCGCCATTCTCACTACACTCTCGCGATCCGGCGCCGTGTCTCCGACCGACATCGGTGTCACCGCCGTTCGCCTGGTGATGTTCCTGGCCGGTCTGATCGGCGTCGGCCTTCTCATCGTTCCGCGCGCGATACGACTCGTTCAACGGCTCGGACAGCCGGAGACGACGCTCGTCGCGAGCATCGGCATCTGCTTCGCCGCCGCGCTGCTCGCGCTAACGTTCGGATACTCCGTCGCGCTCGGCGCGTTCATCGCCGGCTCACTCGTAGCCGAGTCGGGCCACGAGATGGAGATCGAGGAGCTGGTGCGCCCCGTTCGAGACGTGTTTGCGGCGATCTTCTTCGTGTCGGTGGGGATGATCTTCGATCCCGGCGCGGTCGTCGAGCACTGGCGCGCCGTTCTCGCGCTCACGCTGGCGGTGATCATTGGAAAAACACTCGCCGTTACCACCGGAGCGTTTCTCGCCGGCCATGGGCGCCGCACGTCGATGAAAGCGGGCATGAGCGTGGCACAGATCGGCGAGTTCTCCTTCATCATCGCAGCGGTCGGCGTGACATCGGGTGTCATCGGCAGCTACATGTACCCGGTCGCCATCGCGGTGTCCGCGATTACGACGCTGACGACGCCGCTCCTCATCCGGCTCTCCAACCGCGCGGCCGAGTCGATCGACCACTGGCTGCCCGGACCGATTCAGACAGTGGCCGCTCTCTACGCATCGTGGATCGAGCGGGTACGGAGCGCTCCGCGCGCCAACAGCGGACGATCGGCCACTCACCGCGTTATTCGCGTCATTCTTCTCGATGCCGTGCTCCTCATCGCGGTCGTCATCGGCGCGAATCTCGAGATAGAGCGCGTGACTGCGCTGGCGGGAGAGATCACCGGGCTCTCGCCATCGAGAGTCCGTATCGTCATCGCGCTGGCCGGCGGTCTGATCATCGTGCCGCTGATGTTCGGCGTCATCACCAGTGCTCGCGCGCTCGGGAGAATTCTGGCGAACCGGGCGTTCCCCGAGCCTCAGCCTGGAAAAATGGATCCGGCGGATGCGCCACGGCGGGCGCTGGTGATCGTCGTTCAGATCGCGGTGGTGATCGCCGTTGGCGTTCCCGTCGTCGCGATCACTCAGCCATTTCTTCCGGCCCACCAGGGAGTTGCGGTGCTGGCGGTGCTGACGCTGATCCTCCTTCTCGCTCTCTGGCGCAACGCGGCCAACCTCGAGGGCCATGCCAGGGCCGGCGCGCAGATCATTGCGTCTGCTCTGGCGCACCAGATGGCGTCCGCTGACGGCGCGTCGCCGCAGGATACCCAGTGGCTCAAGCTCGCCAACACCATCGTGCCGGGGCTGGGCGAGCCGGTTGCAATTCGGGTCGAGGCCGCGAGCCTCGCTGCCGGGCGCAGCCTCGCTTCCCTGAATCTGCGTGGGGCGACCGGCGCCACTGTGGTGGCGATCCGTCGCGGTCACGAGCAAATTCCCAATCCACTCGGCCGCGAGATCATCTACGCCGGCGATCTGCTCGCCGTAGCTGGTACGCGTGACGCCCTCGAGGTGGCCAGAGGCGTGCTGGCTCCCAGCCTGCCGCGTGGACAAGAGGGAGCTGGCAGCTCCGAGATCGAGGCAGACATTCAGGCCGTCAACGAAGTCTTGCGAATGAGACGCGTCTAGGCACTCAGATGATCAGGAATATCCGGGTTCGCGTTCTTCTCGGTGCGCTGGTAGCCACAGGTCTCGCCTGCGCATCGCTCCGGCCGGGCGACGACGGCCGCGAGATCCGCGTGCTCGTCTACAACATCCACGCGGGAAAGGATGCGAAGGGTGTCGACAACCTCGCCCGGGTAGCCGAGCTCGTACGCTCGACCCGGGCAGACATTGCGCTGCTCCAGGAAGTCGATCGTGGAACGACACGCTCGGGCAAGGCGGATCAGCCGGCGCTGCTCGCATCGCTCACCGGCTTCAACGTCGCTTTCGGGAAAACGCTCGACTATCAGGGCGGAGATTACGGGATCGCGGTGCTTTCGCGATGGCCCATTAGCGCCGATTCACTCATCCGACTTCCGGTGGTTCCTCCGCAGAACCGTTCGGGCGTGTCGCACGAGCCCCGCGGCGCGCTGAGTGCCCTGATCCAGGTTCCTGGCGGCACCGTCGAAGTGCTGAATACGCACATCGATGCATCACGCGAGGATTTCTACCGCCGGCAGGAGATGACGACGCTCCTTCAGCTTGCGACACGCTCGATTCGCGACCAGCGCAGATCGACCCTTGTCGGTGGCGATCTCAACGCTGAGCCCGGGAGCGCGGTGATCGACATGATTCGGGGGAGCGTGCTGCGGGATCCGTGGCCGGAATGCGGTCAGGGAGCGGGACTCAGCTTCCCGGCCAGCGCTCCTGTAAAACGGATTGACTATCTGCTTCTGCCCGCGGACTGGCGGTGCGTCAGCGCGACGGTTCTGGAGACGGACGCGTCTGATCATCTACCGGTTCTTTTCGTTCTCACCCGCGCGCGGTAAGGCGGGTGACTGAAAGCCCGCGTCGATATCTTAAAACACGCGAGCAACGGTGGCCGAGGGTCATCGCGACGGCGCTGGGGAACTGGGGCTTTCGCCCGAACGGAGTTTCGGTTCTCTCGATTTTCTTCGCCGCCGGTGCGGGATTCGCGCTCTGGAGATTCGGGGTTGGCGGGAACTGGCGGCTACTGGTCGCTGCCGCGGTGGCGATTCAGCTCCGGCTTCTCTGCAACATGCTCGACGGTCTGCTGGCCGTCGAAGGCGGATTCAAGGGCAAGCTCGGCGATCTCTACAACGAGATTCCGGATCGCATCGCCGACATCGCGATCCTCGTCGGCGCGGGCTACGCGGTCGTGACAATGGAGTATGGTGAGATCCTCGGATGGGCGGCGGCGCTCCTCGCGGTTCTCACCGCCTACCTCCGGCTCCTCGCCGGCTCGCTCGGCGCGCGGCAGCACTTCATCGGGCCGATGGCGAAGCAGCACCGGATGTTCGTCATCACGGTCGGATGTCTTCTTGGCGCGCTCGAGCACTCGCGGTTCGGCACTGCCCGGGCCGTGTGGCTCGCACTGGTGGTCGTGGTCCTCGGTTCCATGGTCACACTCGGACGGCGGGGTCTGCGGCTCGCCTCCGAGATGCAGAGCCGATGATCGCGGGGGTGCTCGTAAAGCTCGCCAGGTTGATCAGCGGCGCGCGCGCGGTCTGGACCATACCGATCGAGGGCGCCGTCCAGCGGATTTTTTTCGCCAACCACACGAGCCACCTCGACTTCATAGTGGTCTGGTCGGCGCTGCCTGGCGCGATGCGATCCAGAACGCGCCCGGTGGCGGGGCGCGACTACTGGATGAAAGGTCGGGTGAGACGATACCTGTCGGCGAAAGTATTCAACGGAATTCTCATCGAGCGGACGCCGGCATCCGCGAGCAAAGAGGAAAAGCGAATCGCCGCTCGAGTCGCCATCGAGCGCATGGCGACCGAGATGGGGAATGAGCACTCCATAATCGTTTTTCCGGAAGGAACTCGAGGCACGGGCGATGAGATCGCGCCGTTCAAGAGTGGACTGTACCACCTGTGCAAGCTCAAGCCGGATGTGCAGCTCGTCCCCGTGTACCTCGACAACATGAACCGGATTCTTCCCAAGGGAGAAGCGCTTCCGGTTCCGATGCTGAGCCGCGTCGTGTTCGGTGAGCCGATGGAGGTGCGCCGAGAGGAGCCGAAGGAAGCCTTTCTGGAGCGCGCCCGGTCCGCCGTCGAGAGGCTGAGGGAGTATCACGGATGACGCCGGTCGAGGACTGGGTGAGATCTATTCCGGTCGATCGCTCGCTCGTGCTGTTGCTCGCCGGAGTCCTGGCGGCACTCGTCGTCGGCAGTCTCGTCGGAGTCATTCTTTCGCGGACGGTGAAGGGAGAAGCGGGACGTGCGACAGTCGCGAACCTGAACGCCAGGCTACGCGCCTGGTGGGTGATGGTGGTCGTGTTCGGAGTCGCGGTGGCGACGGGAGGGATCGGCTCGCTGCTGCTTTTCGGTGTGATCTCCTTCCTGGCGCTGCGGGAGTTCGTCACCCTGGCCCCGACGCGCGCCGCTGACCATCAGGCGCTGTTCTGGAGCTTTTTCGTTCTCCTTCCGCTTCAGTACTACCTGATCGGAATCGGCTGGTACGGGCTGTTCGCGATCATGATTCCGGTATACGGCTTCATCTTCACCGCCGTGCGCAGCGTTCTCGCCGGCGACGTCGATCACTTCATGGCGCGAACGTCGACGATAAACTGGGGCCTGATGGTGTGCGTGTACTGCGTCAGCTATGCGCCGGCGCTGCTGATGCTGGAGATTCCGGGATTCCACCGGCAGAACGCGGCGCTGCTGTTTTTTCTGGTGCTGGTGGTCCAGCTGAGCGACGTTCTGCAGTACGTCTGGGGCAAGCTGCTCGGGAAGCACAAGGTCGCGCCGGCGGTGAGCCCCAACAAGACCTGGGAAGGACTGATCGGAGGCGTGTTGTC
>DASTTD010000342.1:0-10608 GCA_035760325.1 Gemmatimonadaceae bacterium | reverse complement strand
CCCACCCACCCCGGAGAGCTGTATGCGCAACCGTCCATGCAGTTTCATCGCCGTCGTTGCCTCCGCGTTCCTGCTCCCTCTCGCGGCAAGAGCCCAAACCGATACGGCGCTCAGGTTCACCACTTCGGTTCCCCGCGCCGCCACCGAGCTCAAGGCGGGCATCACCGATATGGAGAATTTCTCCCTCGAGGCCGCGGCAGCCCGTTTCGAGTCGGCAACGAACGCTGATCCCAGTTTTGGGCTCGCCCGCGTGCTTTACGCGGGCACGACGACGAAGCTGACGCCGGCGCAGCGGACCGCGGAGCTGAACCGTGGCGTCGCGGACGCCGCGCGCGCCAGCACGACGGAATTGCTGCTGGCAGCCGCGTATCGGGAGTTTTTCCTGAATCGGGACGAGGCCGCGGCTGCTCTGTTTCGCGCGGCGGCCTCGCTGATTCCCGGGGATCGTTATCTCGCATTCGCCGGCGTGCTGTCCGCGACGCCGCCGGGCACAGCGGTGCCTTCGCTTCGGGAATTCATTTCCCGTCACCCCGACTACGCTCCACCCTACAACAATCTCGCTTATGCGCTCTGGGCACAGGGCGACCGCGCCGGCGCGCTCGAGGCGGCGAAGCGCCAGGTGGAGCTGAACCCCAACGCTCCCAACCCGCACGATACCTATGCGGAGCTCCTTCAGTGGAACGGCAATTTCGCGGAGGCCACGGCCGCCTATCGCCGGGCTGCGGCTACCGCCCCCCGCTTCCCCGAAGCGCACGCGGGCCTCGCCGAGGTCGACGCACTTCAGGGTCGCTACGACCAGGCGAGAGCCCACCTGAACCAGGCAATCGCAAATGCCTACACGCCGCAGCAGAAGCTGACATACATGCGCGCGATTGCCGGAACTTACGCACTGCAGGGCGCTGACGATGCCGTCGCGCGGCAGTACGAAGCGATCGCGCGCGAAGCAACCGCACAGCAGAACGCCTCGCTGACTGCCCTGGCAAACGCGCAATTAGCGGCGGTCTATGGCGCGGGGGGGAAAGCAGCGGAGTCGCACCGGGCTCTAGCCGCGGCGAAAGCAGCCAGCCCTGAAGTACCGTGGGTCGTTCACTACTACGGAGTCGTTGCGCACGGTCAGATGAAGCACTGGGGGCCGGCAACCGAAGAGCTCAATGCTCTGAAGGCGAAGCGGGCGGCGAACCTGGCGGTGTCGCCGACACTCGTCGCCGCCGCGGAGGGCTTCCTCCTGACCCAGCAGGGCCGGCCGGCCGAAGCGCTCAGAGTCCTGAGCGCCGCCGACACCACCAGCGCCCTCATCATGAATCGCATCGCGGAAGCGCATGCCGCGCTTGGACACGCCCCTGTTGCCGCCGACTGGAACGCGCGCATCGGGCGAAACTACGTGCTGAATCTGGTAGATATTCCCGCGGCGCACGCGAGGAGGAGGGCACGGGGAGGACGATAACAGGCCAGGAGCGCATGGAGCGGAAAACTGAGTCCTGGCGGCTCTGAAGGGGGATGCAAGTAGCGAGTAGGCAGTCTTTAGTCGGTAGTGTGCCAGTGGTTTTCAGTGGTCCGTGCCCGCTTGGTGCAACTGGTAACCACTGACGACTGAGTGACTGACGACTGTTAACTCAAAACTTGCATCCCCTGTAATCGGTCTGGTGCTCGCCGCCTCGCGCGGTCCTCAACCGATTCGATCCCCCGTTGTCCCCTCGAAGAAATGCGCCTTCTCGAGATCGAACGCGAGCGTGATCTTCGACCGAAGAGGAGGGCACGGGGAGGACAATAAACGGCAAAGACCGGATCCACGGGGCTTGCTTCCCGCGGATCCTGGCATGCCCTTCTACTGCAGAAAGTTGTACAAGCCCCACAATCCGATGATCGCCCCGCCCACCATGAAGATGGTTCCCGCGTCGCCGTCGATGAACGACCCCGCCACCATCGTAGCGCCACCCACGATCATCAGAACCACGCTCCTGCTGACGCCCGACCTTCTCGTGGATCTCCTCTGCGTCGCCGCGGCATCCGTCGATGGCGCGAAGCGAATCCCGATCGCCGCCGACTCGATCGTCGGCCCAGCGGTTACCTGCGCCGAGGTCGTGGAGGCGGACTTGAACGACGTCGTGGGAGTCGCACCGCCGAACGCAGCCTGCGCGCCGGACTGTACTGGAAGGATCGCAAGGACCACAAGAGTAGCAATGACGATGCGCATTTGGTTCTCCAATGAATGTTTGACCCGCAATGAATGTTTGACCTGCAATGAATTTTTTAACAGCTCGCGCATATTCAGCTTCTCCTCCGCGAGCTTCCCTTCTCCCATAACTGTGCCAGCCGGCGGAACAGCTCTCCGCGGCCGACGTGCTGCGTCCTGATCCCGGCTTCTCCGTTCGGAACGCTCGGATGAAAAGTCAGCTTGACCTTGCCGAGAGTGAGCGTCGCGCCGGCCGGGAGTTCTCTCTCCCCGGCGACGCGAAGCCCATCTACGAACGTTCCGTTGGACGATCCGAGATCGAGGACGAACCACGTCTCACCCTTGCGCACGAGCGTGGCGTGAGAGGCGGAGACGCTCTCGTGAACTACGCGCACGTCGTTCTGCTCGCCGCGGCCAATGGAAACTACGGGCCGTTCGATCCGAAACTCCTTTCGCCACAATGACCGGTTGGATAGTGTCGCGAGCACAGGAAGCGCTCCGAACGGCTCGGCACGCTTCGCCGCCGACTGCGGCATCGGCCTCGGAGGCGCGGCCGCCGGTACTTTAGCTTCCCAGCGGTAATCCGTCGTCCCGATCGTGATCACGTCGCCGGATCGCAGTGAATGAGCGGCGGCAATGGGAGATCCATTGACGCGGGTGCCGTTCGAGCTCTGATCCGTCAGCAGGTAGCCGCCTCCACCGGGTTGTATGATCGCGTGACGCCGCGAGACACCCTGCCCGCCGACGATCACATCGCAGCCGCGATCCCGCCCGAGAACCGCTCCGCTGGCGGGCACATCGATGGCCTCATCGGTTTTTACGTTGATCAGGCGATACTCCGATTTGGATGGCCCGACGCTGGGGAGCAGCTCGGTGGCGCTCGCGGAAGCATCGACGCTGGGGAGAACCTCGGTGCCGATCGTGGAAGGATCGAAGCCGGGGCCGGAACGCAGCGGCGCCGGATGCCCATAGGTGAGCTGCTGGTTGCCGATGTCGATCCGCGTTCCGTGACGAAGGTCCGCCTGTTCCCCGAGCGCGTGCCCGTCAACACGGATGAGCGCGCGCGGATCGATCCGCCGGATCACGGACAGCGCGTCAGGACGCACGATCAGAACAGCGGCGGGGGACACACTCTGGAGCGCGGGAAGCGCGACGGCATCCGGGCCGGTCCCGCCAAGCACATTGGATCCCAGTCGCAGCGTCGCGCGTCCATGCTGGGTGGTAAGGAAAGGCATTATCAAGCGCACACTCCGAGGAAGGGGTCCATCATTTGCCGCCTCGCTGGAACTCGACGTCCTGGGTGTGCTTCTCTCCGCTCGCGTCCGTTACCGAGACGACGAGTGTGTAGCTGCCGGGCGGCATTTCCGCGAAGCTCAGCGTGCGATGGCGCCGCGTCGCCGGTCCGCTAGCGGATTCATCGAAGGTCTCCGTGACGGGCGAAACCCCGCCGAGCAGACGGCGAAAGCCGGACTCATTCTTCACCACGTTGATCCGGGTCTGGAAATCCGCCCCTTTCTCGAGGCCACAGACGTCGTAGTAGACGTCGAGGTTGCCACGCTGATTCGATCCGATTGCATCGAGAAGCAGCGACATCCGCCGGCCGGCTGAAGACCGCCCCATCGCGGCATCGAGATCCTCATCTCGGCTCTCGGCGACGGCGGGGCAGCGGGATTGGTGCTTGAGCGCGAAGTGCGCGCCGTACCATGAGCCTACAGCCAGCACTCC
The DNA here is from genome assembly GCA_035760325.1 of Gemmatimonadaceae bacterium. Taxonomy (GTDB): domain Bacteria; phylum Gemmatimonadota; class Gemmatimonadetes; order Gemmatimonadales; family Gemmatimonadaceae; genus UBA4720. Next base: position 6,710 of record DASTTD010000342.1, on the reverse strand, counting down.
AACCCCCGCGATTGCGTACCAGAACCGGGGTCGAGTTCTACGCGCCTTGTCCGAGACTTGAACTGCCCCCGAGCGCACGGTACTCACCACTTCACTGGTGGCGGAGCGAAGGCGCGGCGCGTGCGTGCGCGCCAGCCGGGTTCCGGCCGCGATTCCTGCTTTCAGCCGGGGCTGCTGCTCGCGCAACAATTGAATGCCGGCGGCGAGCGCCTTGTCGAGCGCAGCGGATGGGCGTGGTCCACTGTCGAGGGCGCCGTAAGGACTATCGGCAACGCCAATGTCCAGCCCCGAGCTCGCGCTCAATGGGGCGGGCGCGATTCCAGCGCTGGCTTCCTCGAGAGCAGCGAGCAACTCGTGAGTCGTCTGGAAGCGCTGCCCGGGATCCTTGGAGAGCATTCGCTCGATGACGCCGTACAGCGCCCACTCATCACCTGTAGCGAGGACGGGACGCGGTACCGGGGTTTGTACGTGATCCAGCAGGATCCCGACCGCATCATCCCCGGAGAATGGAACCGTGCCGGTGAGGCAGTGATATCCGACGACGCCGAGACTGTAGATGTCGCTCCGGCCGTCGACGTCCTTTCCCCGGGCCTGCTCCGGACTCATGTACCGCGGCGTGCCGATCGAGATCCCGGCGGCGGTGAGATCCGCGTCGCCCTTCGACCGCGCAATTCCGAAATCCGTCACGACACACCGTCCGTCAGCGTCGAGCAGAATGTTGTCCGGCTTCACATCACGGTGCACGATGCCCCGCGCCGATGCGTAACCAAGGGCGGCAGCGGTTTCGGATAACACCCGGCGTACTTCGCCGACCGGCAGGCGGCCGAGCCGGGCGAGACGGGCTGACAATGATTCCGCGGAGAGGAGCTTCATCGTGAAGAAGATCACGCGGCCTGACCGTCCGACGCGGTAAATCGGAACTATGTGCGGGTGCTCGAGCTGGGCCGCGGTTCGCGCTTCACGCTGGAACCGCTCCACGCCTTCGGCGTCGGATACCATTCCGAACGGCAGAACCTTGAGAGCGACATCGCGATCCAGCTGGCGCTCGCGCGCGCGATAAACCACGGCCATCGCCCCGCGACCGATCTCTTCCAGGACTTCGTAGTCCGCGTCGAGGGCGGCGCGCACGACGTCCAGATCGGTCTGTACCACGAAACTCGGAGAGCTCACAATTCCGCGCCAACCAACGGGATCACGCTTTCGCGCTGCGGGCCGGGCGCTCCTTGAGACGAATGCGCTGGAACCATTCCCCGAGCAGCGCCACCACCAGAACGCCGCCCAGCATGCTCACCGACGTTTTCCAGGTCACCCTGTACAGTCCAAGAGTGACGAGGAGGGCTGTCGCCGCAGCGGGAGGATGATAGGCGCGAAGCGATGGCTGGACGAGGGCGGTGATCGCAATCGCGATCGCGCTGGCCCAGACTCTCTCGACCGGAACCGATCGATTCCCTACGGTCGACGAAAGGTCAACGCCCAGAAGGAGCAGAGCGAAGCACGCGCACAGGAAAGCAACCGCATGTCCGGCAACGATGCTATGAAATCGCGTCATCGAGGATCCGGGATTGCTGGCTACGAGAAGGGCAGTCGGCCCGAGGCCGACGGTCAGCCATGGCTGCTTCGCGGCGATGCCGATGACCCCCACTACCAGCACCAGGGTTGCCGAGATCGCCGGAACCCACACCGCATCGGCCGAGGCAGCCGGGGATCGACCTGCCCATGTCGTATCCGGGCGCGAGGTACCAGTCCGGGAGCTCGCGGCGCTCATCACGGACGGAGTAGGGACTGTGGGTGTGATCGGACGTGTCGGCACGGAAAACTCGAAGCTCGTATTGTGAAACGGGCGAACGCGGTACCCCTCTCTCTCCGTCGTTAAGGACTCTCAGACACGGGAGTCCGTAACGGCTTCGCCCCGTGATTCGTCATTCCACGCATGTCCTTCCTGATCATCGACAACGAGCGATACGCCCTTCAGATGGGCGACACCGTACTCGGCGGATCTGACGACGAAGTGCTTTCCCTGTCACCGCTGGCGCAGATCCCGCCATTCGCGGTTCTTTCGTGCTCACCGGACGGCGCCGGCTCCATCAGACGGCTGCGTCAGGATGAGGAGATCCTCATCGACGGCCAGCCGCTTGGCGCGGAGACACGCGCGCTGAAGCACGGCAACCACATTTCCGTAGCCGGTCTCGACATCTCCTACGGCGAGATGAGAGCAGCGGGGGGAACGGCGCACATCGGAAGCGTATCAGTCGAGACGCTGTCTCCTGTTCCGGTCGCGGAGTCGACCGGGAAAGCCAGCAACGGCCGAGTGGTCCGGCTCGCTGACGGAAAGACGACTTTTATCCCGTCCGAAGGTCTGGAGATTGGACGCGACCCGACGTGCGGACTAGTGCTGGCGTCGAAGAGCGTCTCCCGTCGTCACGCCGAGATCGCTCCGTTCCAGCAGGGGTACCGGCTGACCGACCAGAGCCGGAACGGGGCATTCGTCAACGGAACTCGGGTGCGCGAGCCGCAGATCCTGTACAATGGTGATGTGATCCGGCTCGGGACAGAGGAGCTGAGGTTCGAGGCGAACTGAGGAGTACGTGAGCGGAGGTACGGGCTCTTGAAGCCGGTCTGGCTGTGGCAACTGGCACCTGGCGGCTCGGGCAACTGGCGCCTGGCGGCTCTTACAGGGGATCCAAGTGGTGAGTAGGCAGTGGTGAGTTGTAGTGATCAGTGGTTGTCAGTCGTGAGGAACTCAAAACCACTCAAAACTTGAACTCACGACTGGCCACTCAGTACTTGGATCCCCTCTAAGCGGCCTGGTGCTCAGCGCCGTGCGATGACCTCAGCCGATTCTGTCACCCGTTGTCCCCTCGAAGAAATGCGCCTTCTCGAGATCGAACGCGAGCGTGATCTTCGACCCCAGAGGTGGGAGCTTCAACGGAGATACACGGGCGGTGACATCGTGCCGTCCCGCGCTCGCATAGATAAAAGTTTCGTTGCCGAGTGATTCCACCAGATCGAGCTTCGCGGACGCGGTGGCAAGACCTGGCTGAGGACCGGGAACGACCGACACATCCTCCGGCCGGATCCCCATCGTGATCGCGCGCCCTCTCGCGCTCCCAAGTCGCGAAGCGACGGGCGCGGGAAGATCTATCTCCCACTCTGCGCCCTCCGCCACAAAGCGCGGCTTTACCGAGCTCTCGATCGTGCCGTTGGCAAAGTTCATGGCCGGGTTGCCGATGAATCCCGCCACGAACCTGTTCTTCGGCCTCTCGTAAAGATTGAGCGGCGTGTCGATCTGCATCACATGCCCTTTGTTCATCACCACGATCCGGTCGCCCAGCGTCATCGCCTCGACCTGGTCGTGGGTGACGTAGATCATCGTCACCTTGAGCTCCTGGTGTAGCCGCGCGATCTCGCGCCGCATGGAGACGCGCATCTGGGCATCCAGGTTCGACAGCGGCTCATCGAAAAGGAAAACCTGCGGCTGCCGCACGATGGCGCGGCCGAGGGCTACACGCTGCCGCTGGCCGCCGGAGAGCTGGCGCGGCTTGCGGTCGAGGTAATCCTCGAGCCCCAGCGTCGCGGCGGCGGAGCTTACGCGTGAATGGATCTCGGAGACGGACATGTCGCGGAGCTTGAGCGCGAAGCCGAGGTTCTCGCGCACGGTCATGTGCGGGTACAGCGCGTAATTCTGAAACACCATTGCGATGTCGCGCGCCTTGGGCGGTACGTGGTTCACCACCCGGTCGCCAATCGAAACTGTCCCTGCGCTGATCGACTCGAGCCCGGCTATCATTCGGAGGGTCGTGCTCTTTCCACAGCCGGACGGACCGACGAGGACGACGAACTCACCATCCTTCACCTGGAGGTCCACGCGCTCGACCGCGACGTGAGCCGGTCCCTCATCGTAGATTTTGCGGAGGCCGTCGAGAGTTACACCCGCCATGATTTTTCATCCATTGAATGACCGATAACTACCGCTTTCCGGACGACTTTCTCTGGGGAACAGCGACGTCCGCGTACCAGATCGAGGGCTCGCCCACCGCCGACGGCGCCGGCCGCAGCATCTGGCACCGCTTCTCCCATACCCCCGCCAAGACGTTCCGCGATCAAACCGGAGACATCGCCTGCGACCATTACCGGCGCTACAAAGACGACGTCGCGATCATGTCCGAGCTCGGCGTCAACGCCTATCGCTTCAGCATCGCGTGGGGACGCGTTCTTCCGAACGGTACCGGCAAAGTCAACGGGCAGGGCCTCGATTTTTACTCGCGCCTCGTCGACGAGCTGCTCGAGGTGGGGATCAAGCCGAACGCCACTCTCTACCATTGGGATCTCCCCGAAGCGCTCGATGATCGAGGCGGGTGGTTAAACCGCGACATTGCCGAATGGTTCGCGGAGTACGCGGGAGCGGCGTGGGACGCGCTGGGAGATCGCGTCGAGATGTGGTTCACTCTCAACGAGCCCTGGGTCGTCACCGATGGTGGATACCTCCACGGCGTTCTCGCCCCCGGCCACGCCAATCCCTTCGAGACCGTGATCGCCGCTCACAATCTCCTGCGCGCGCACGGTACCGCCGTCCAGCGATTCCGCTCGAGCGAGGCCGCGAAGAAAGGCAGGATTGGAATCGCGATCAACCTTGAGCCGAAATATCCGGCGTCGCAGTCCCCGGAGGATCTCGAGGCGACCAGGCGCGCCGACGCCTACATGAATCGCCAGTATCTTGATCCCATTTTCCGCGGCAACTACCCGGAAGAGCTGCGTGAGATCTTCGGCGAGGCGTGGCCCGACTGGTCGGACGACGACATGCGACTGATCAAACAACCGATCGATTTCCTCGGCGTCAACTACTACACCCGGAGCATCGCCGGGTACTCGCCCGAGCCGCGGCCCTTGCAGGCCAAGGGAGTTCCGCAGCCACAGAGCATTACCACCGAGACTGACTGGGAAGTCTATCCCGCCGCTCTCACGAAGATTCTTCTCTGGGTCAAGGAGAGGTACGGCAGTCCGCCCATCTACATCACCGAGAACGGCGCGGCGTTTTACGATCCGCCGCAGGCCATTGATGGCAAGGTGGAGGATCCGCTGCGCGTGGAGTACTTCCGCCAGCATCTTCGCGCGGCACACGACGCGATGAAGCAGGGTGTCGATCTGCGCGGCTACTTCGCCTGGGCGCTGCTCGACAACTACGAGTGGGCGCTCGGCTACTCCAAGCGATTCGGAATCGTGCACGTCGACTACGAGACGCAGCAGCGTACGATCAAGTCGAGCGGGCGCTACTACGCGTCCGTCATTGCCAGCAGCGGGGGAATTCTCGGTCAGTAAGTGATTCGAATCACATCTCTGTCTTGGGGAGGCAAGGGTGTCCTCTTCGGCGACGACGCTCGCTGGTCGGAGCCCAAAGCGCTCCTTCGCGCTCCGCGCTCCGGAGCTGGTCTCCTCGGGCGCTCGCTTGGACGTCGCCTGCGAGGACACCCTCGCCTCCCCATACAGATCTAGCATTCGATCACTTCGCGTACCGGAATGTCACGATCGCTGGCAGCTTCCGCACTACTACTTCCGCCCCCTTCACGCCCGCAAGCGCTCCGTTGACTAGCGCGCTCACCACGGGTTGATCGAGCGGAGATGACACTACGATCCCACCAGGCGGAAGTCGCGTTCCTGTTTTCAGGTTCACCGTGACCGTCGTACCAAAGGCGCGCGCGTCATAGCTCAGCGGGCCGTAGTGCGTCGAGAGATTCGTTACGCGCACGCCCGGCGATTCCTTGAGCCATTCGTCCTTCAGACCGGCCGCCAGCACCAGTGAGCTGTCGCTCTCACGCTCGAAGGCGAACATGTCGAGGAAACTCCGCATGTAGTCGCTGCCCACCCAGGTGTGCGGCATGTCGCCGATGAACTTTGGCGTTTTCGGCTCGCGGTAGACTACTTCCGCCCACTGCCGCCAGGCGGCGGGACGCTGGTCCCTGAAGAAGAAGTCGAGCAGCTCGTGGGCTTTCGCGCGCTGCCCGAGCTGCACGAACGTTCCCACCGTGCGCAGCTCGTACGGCGTGTAGCTCTCGTACTGTCTGAGGCCTCGCGCGCGCTGGCGTGCCTCGTTGAAATACCGGTCGAAGGTGCGCTGCAGCGTCGGCGGGAAAAATCTCGCCGCCTCTCCGACAGGAGAGACCGCCACCGTTGTCGACGTCGCATCGAAGTCCGCCAGCTCCACCGAGCCGGGGATGAAGTCGATGCGCCGCTGCATCAACACCTGGCTGATCGATTCACGGAAATTTCCGCGGAAGCTCGCGGTCATTCCGGCGTAGGCATCTGCTTCGGGCTTTTCCAGCACCCGCGCTATGAATGCCGCATCCTTGAATCCCCTCAGCGCGAAGAAGTCGTCCCAGTAGCTGTGCATCGGCTTCGCGCTGTAGCCCTCGTGGCTGATCGACTGCGGCATCAGACCGTAGAACGCGCGATTGGCTCCAACCTCGTACTGCGGCGTCATCCGCGATTGACGGAGCGAATCCATGTACGCTACCGTCTTCACGACCTGCGGCCACAGCTTCTCCAGCAGTCCCTTGTCACCCGTGTGGCGGTAATACTCGGCCACGAGATAGATGAACTGGCCGTGGCTGTCGTTCTCGGGGACCGGCGTTGGACCGTGCTCGTCGACGCAGCAGGGCACCTTGCCGTTGTCGTAAAGGTGCGTCGCGTACCACTCGGCGAATTCCTTCACCGCC
>DASTTD010000341.1:0-4689 GCA_035760325.1 Gemmatimonadaceae bacterium | reverse complement strand
AGAAATCCACGACGGCGAGCCCCTTGTGCTGCTCGATCTGGGTCTCGAAATCGGAATCGGTTACATCAAGTGCGTTGGACATTGTAAAGTCTCCGTCCGCGGGCACGCCGCGAGGCTTGGTCGGTTAATTTCGTTGGGGAGCGCTTCTCCCTTATCCATGCAATTTAATGACCCCAACAACCCCACGCGGAGTCCGGATATCCCACGTCGGGATCGCCGTCGAGGCCCTGGCCCGGAGCCTGCCTTTTTTTCGTGACATCCTGGGCCTCACGGAGGTCGAGCTGGATGACGCGGACGGCGCCAGAATAGCGGGCTTCGACGCCGGAGGATCGCTGGTGGAGCTGCTGGAAGCGGCGGACGCCGACTCGCCGATCGGACGCTTCGTGGCGAAGCGAGGCGCCGGGCTGCATCACATCTGCTTCTCGGTCGACGACCTCGACGGAACGCTCGAGCGATGCCGCCGGGCGGGAATTCAGCTTATCGACGACGTTCCGAGGGTGGGCGCTGAAGGAAAACGAATCGCGTTTCTCCACCCGCGCTCGACGGGTGGAGTCCTCATCGAGCTCTCAGATCACTGAGTAGTGCGGCTCAGCGCAGGATCCGGATTCCCGCAGAAATCGCGCACGGCCGCGATCTCCATGTTGTCGACGTACCATCTCTGGGCCGGGCCTTGAATCGTGTAGAAAGTCGGCTGGCGCGTCACCTTCCCTTTCTTCAGCTCGACACGCACGTCGCGGTGGCCGCCGATCCCGGGCGTCTCGCTGAGAATCCTGTAGGAGTCGTGGGTGAAGAAGCAGGCAAGAATGACCTGCCGCTTTTCCAGCTCGGTCCTGTCCATTGTCTCCCGGGCTGGTCCGGCTTTGGTACCGAAAACGGCGGACATCGCCTGGATGTCGGTCGCCTTCGCTGCCCTGAGGAACTGTTCGACGGCAAGGCCGGGCGTCGCCGCGCCGGTCATCTGTTCGCCGGCTGCCGGCCTCTGCACAGCGCTGGAGCATGCGGACAGAAGGGTGGCAACGGCTGCGATTCTAAGAAGCACCATACAATTCTCCACGTGATTGAGCAGCGAGCTGCGGAACGAGCCGCGACCTACGGACGGTGACAATGCCAGCAAAGCAACAACGGCTGTACATCAATATCGACCACGTCGCGACACTTCGGCAGGCACGGCGTGCTGATGAGCCTGACCCAGTCGCCGCCGCGCTCGCCTGCGAAGCGGCCGGTGCGGACGGGATCACGGCGCACCTGCGTGAAGACCGGCGGCACGTCCAGGATGCGGACGTTCTCAGGCTGCGCGAGAGTGTCGAAACGTACTTCAACCTCGAGCTCGCCGCCGTACCGGAGATGGTCGGCATCGCGACCCGAATCCGCCCCCAGCAGGTAACCCTGGTTCCCGAGCGGCGGGAAGAAATTACCACCGAAGGCGGCCTGGACATCCTGACCGACCCTCCGCGAATCTCGGCGGCGATCACCGAGCTTTCAGCCGCCGGTATCCGGGTGAGCCTTTTCGTAGATCCGACGACGGCAGTGGTGGAACAGGCGGCAAAGCTCGGTGTGCCGGCGATCGAGCTGCACACGGGCGCCTATGCGCACGACTCTGCATCGGGGCTTCCCCTCGAGGCGCTGCGCGAGTCCGCGCGTCTTGCGGCCGCGCTGGGTCTCGCGGTTCACGCCGGCCACGGACTCACCGTCCGGAACGTCGCCGCGGTGGCCGCCATTCCCGAGATCGAAGAGCTGAACATCGGACATTCGATCGTCAGCCGCTCGGTCTTCATCGGCATCGAGAGCGCGGTACGGGAGATGCTCGAAGCGATGCAACGCGCTCGGTCGTCTTAAGAGCGGTACTTTGACTCGGACAGGCCCGCGAGGCGAGCTTTCGGGCGGATCTTTGGAGAATGTTGTCATGACGACGCCGGCGCGGTTGCTCGATTTCTTCATCCTCGAAGCCGGGGATTATTTGACGCGGCTCGAGACGCTCGTAACGAAGAATGGCCTGCAGCCCTCGGATGCCGCCCAGTTCGTCGCCGCGGCTCGCGGACTGCGGGGAAGCGCGACGATGGCGAAGGCGAGCGGCGTCTCGACTCTCGCGCTGACCGTCGAGCGCATCGCCAACGGCATTGTGCAGGGAGCGACGGCGTGGGAGCCCGAGCTCCAGCGCGCGCTCGTCGGCGCGGTCGAGGATCTGAAGCAGATGGTGCACGCGGCCCGCAACTGGGGCGTGGAGCAGGAGGCGCGCGTCGGCGAGGCAGTGACGCGCCTCGCGCGTTACGCGCCTGTCGTCGAGGAAAAGAGAGACGATCAGATCATTCCGATCTCGCAGCTCTTTTTCAACGACAACGGCCAGCACGTAGTGCAGGTCGCATCGAACCCGCGGACGCACTACGAGCAGCAACTGAGGGAGCAGGCTGGGGTTGTCCCCGGCAGCCTCTCGCCCAGCGTCGAGCGGCTGCCTACTCCGCCGCGACCGCAGACCCCGGCCCGTCCCATGCCTCCCGGTCGACCCGTGTCGCCACCGAAGGGCCAGGAGCTCCGGGATGTTCTCAGCTCCAGCCTGGCGGCGATGCGATCACTCGAGGCGCGACGGTCAGGCCCACACCCTGCGGCCGGAGAGGTCGTTCCCATCCAGCAGCTCGTGTATCGCGGACAGCGCGCGATCGAGCGGGCCGCCGAGATCCGTCGCGCGCTCAAGAAGAGTGACTCTCCGCCGACCCGCGCGCTCGTCGACGAGCTGGTTGACCTCGTCGAGCTCGCAACCGCCGAGTAGAGGTTGAGGTCGCGATGGCGCGCGGCGCTCGGGGTCGTCCTGAGTGCGGCGCTGATCTATCTGACTTTGCGCGGCATCTCCGCGACCGAGGTCGCGAGGCGACTCTCGATGGCCGACCCGCTGCTTTTCATCGCGTCGATTTTCTGCGCCACGGCGATCTTCGGCCTTCGAGCGCGACGCTGGCAGACTATCCTCGAGCCGGCAGCCGATCGCGTCCCGCTCGGCCCCCTCTGGCGCGCGACAGCCATCGGCATGATGGTCAATAACCTCGTCCCCGCGAGAGCCGGCGAGGTCGCGCGCGCCTACGCGCTGACGCGCGAGGCCTCAGTTGCATTTCCGGCGGCACTCGCGTCGCTCGTCATCGACCGTTTGTTCGATGCGATAGTTCTCCTTCTGCTGGCCGCGGTCGCGTTGCTGGATCCGGCCCTGTCCACCGGCCAGACCCTCGCCGGACGGCCCGTCTCCTCGTTTGCATTGAGTGCGGTAGGACTGGTGCTGGCGCTGGTCGTCGCGCTCTACCTGCTGGTCTTCTTTCCAGCGGCACTGCTTCGCCTGTTCGCGGTGATTGCCGGTCGAATTTCGCCGCGGATGGCGGAGAGGGGCGAGCGATTACTGCGAACGTTCATCACGGGCCTGAGCGTTTTGCGCAGCCCCGGACGTTTTACCGCAGTGCTCGGGTGGACACTCGCGCACTGGCTGCTCAACGCCCTCAGCTTCTGGCTGGCATTCCGGGCGGTCGGCATCACTGCGCCTTTTTCGGCAGCGTTCTTTCTTCAGGCGTTCATCGCTCTGGGAACCGCCGTACCGGCGCTGCCCGGATTCTTCGGAGTGTTCGAGTACATGTCGGTGCAGGGTCTGGGCGTCTATGGCGTCGAACAGCAGCTGGCGGCCACGTGGGCAATCGGCTTCCACATCCTGTCGTTCATCCCGATCACGCTGATCGGCGTCTATTACTTCGCCCGGCTGGGAATGAAGATGAGCGAGCTGCGTGCTCCCGCCGAGGCGACGGCCTGATGAGTGCGGCGGGACGGACTCTCGCTCAGGCGAAGGTCAATCTCGCGCTCAGGATTCTCGGCAGGAACACCGACGGGTATCACTCGATCGAGACAGTCTTCCTTCGCCTCGAGCTCGCAGATCTGGTGACCGTAAAGGTGGCCGAGCGAGAGCGATCCCTCCGGTGTGATGCGATGCGTGGAGAGCCCTCCGGCGACAATCTGGCCTACCGCGCCGCCGCGCGGTTCGCGGAGGATACGGGTTGGCCCGGCGGGTTCCACATCGACGTCGAGAAAAGAATTCCGATAGGCGGCGGTCTCGGAGGCGGGAGCGCCGATGCCGCGGCAGTACTCAGGATACTCAACGCTCTTTCGCCGCGGCCTGTCGCCATCGATCGACTGCTCGGGATCGCGGCGAGCCTTGGCGCGGATGTTCCGTTTCTGACGACGGATCACGTGATGGCCCTCGGCTGGGACCGCGGGGAAAGGCTGGAGCCTCTGCCTGTCCTGCCGCAGCGAAGCCTCGCCCTGATTGTGCCTGCGCGCGGAATGTCGACGAAGGAGGCGTACGGAATGGTGTCTGCGTCGCGGGGGCAGTACGAGCCGAGGCCCAGGACGATCCGTCCGGAAATGTTCGCGTCGTGGGACCTCGCCGCGCGACATTCGGTCAACGAGTTCGAGCCGTTCGTGGAAGACGCTCTTCCTGAAATGCGGTCCTGGCTCGAAATCGGCGCGCGCCTCGGCCTGCTTACGCGCCTGAGCGGATCGGGGTCAACGGTGTACGTGGTGGATGCGGGAACCAAGGATTCTCTTCAGGCGGCGATCGCGTCGCTCGGCCTCGATTCGCGCACGAAGGTGATCAGAACGCGGAGCGCCGCGAGCGTTGTCCCGGTCGAGATTCTGGGCTAGTATTCCGAACCCGCTGCCCCCTCG
>DASTTD010000340.1:0-2650 GCA_035760325.1 Gemmatimonadaceae bacterium | reverse complement strand
TCGGGTCAGTCGCACGCCCTTGATGTCGTCGGCCTTGAGCGGGGGCAGGTTGATGTTGAGTAGCGTGTGCTCCGGAAACGAGGGAAGCTCCAATACCTGGCGCAGAAGCGCGCGGAGCGGCTCGACCTGGTCGCGGAGCATGGAGACATCGGCTCTCAGATCTCCGCCGGCGAATGAAATGGCCATGGAGGGAATACCGAGGGACAACCCTTCCATCGCCGCCGCGACCGTCCCGGAGTACAGGACGTCCTCACCCATGTTCTGGCCGTGATTGATTCCACTCAGCACGAAGTTGGGACGCTCCGGCATCAGTGCCTCGACCGCCAGCATGACGCAGTCGGTAGGTGTCCCGTCGACCTGGAATCTGCGCGCTCCGCGCTCGATCGGACGGACCGGGTGGTGGAGCGTCAGCGAATGGCTGGTCGCGCTCTGTTCCCGGTCCGGCGCAACGACCGTGATCTCACCCAGTGGCTCGGCGGCTTCTACGAGACACTGAAGTCCGAAGGCAAGAATGCCGTCGTCGTTCGTGCACAGCAGTCTCAACGGTGAAAGATCCCGGCGCGGTGGCGCCACAACACCTTGATCACCAGCCACGCATCCCTGAACTCCCGAAAATAGCTTGGCGACCCATATATGGTGGAAATCGGAACGTTCGCGGTCGTGAATCCCTGTCGCGCCGCCCGAATGATGAAGTCGGTCTCGTACTCGTACCGGTCCCCTTCTCCCTTCACCTGACGAAGAACTTCCGCTTTGAAAGCGCGATAACCGGACTGGCTGTCGCGCACCTTGCCGCCTGACACAGCGCGTGTGGCCGCGGACGAGATCATGTTGGCGATGCGGCGGTGCCTGGGGACAGACTCGCCGGAGAGATCGCGAGTGCCGATGACGATGTCCGCCCGGTCGAGCGCGGCGACTAGAGCGGGGGCGAACGCGGCATCGTGCTGGCCATCCGAATCGATCGTCAGCACGGCGGCCGCTCCTTTTGCCAGCGCGGCATCGAATCCCGCTCTCAGGGCCGCCCCCTTGCCGCGGTTCTTGTCGAACTCGATGGTCTCATCGCACACGGTTTTGAGGAGCTGACGCGATCCATCAGTCGATCCGTCGTCGATGCCGATGATGTACGCCCTGGGAAGACTCCGTCTCACGTCCTTCACTACCTTCGCCAGCGATGGCTCCGCATTGTAGGCCGGCACCAGTACCACGAGTGGCTCGATCAACTGTCATTCCCCCGTTCGTCGACCTGTCCGTTTAGTATCGCGAGGAGAGAGCGCAGATCGCTCTCCATCGCCTCGACGGCTTGCGAATCCAGTGCCGCCCGGGCCGCCGTCCGGAGCTCACCGCTCTTCTTGTACTCATCGATCTTCTGACGGGCGCCATCGATGGTGTACTTCTCGGTGTACAGCAGCTGCTTCACGAGCATTATCAGCTCGATCTCGCGCCGCTGATAGACGCGATTGCCGGAGCGATTCTTGGCGGGATGCAGAAACTTGAACTGACTCTCCCAATAGCGAAGCACGTGCGGCTTGAGATCGGTGAGCTCGCAAACGTCGCCGATGGAAAAAAACTCCTGAACTGGCTCCTTCGCCTTCATCGATCCACCTCCGCTCGAAGCTCGCGGGTCATGAGAGCGGCGATCGCGCTGCGCGCCGGCTGACCTTCGAACAGTACTCGGTTCACTGTATCCACGATTGGCATGTCGACACCCTCACGTGCGGCCAGATCTCGCGCGCTTTGCGCGGTAGCTACTCCTTCCGCCACGGTTTCCCGTTTCGCGAGCGCTTCCTCCAGGGATTTTCCTTTTCCCAGCTCCACCCCCACCGCGCGGTTCCGGCTCAGAGATCCGGTGCAGGTGAGCACGAGATCCCCAAGCCCGGCCAGACCCGCGAAAGTACCTGGTTCCGCGCCCAGCGCGACCCCCAGACGGGTCATTTCAGCGAGGCCCCTGGTGATCAGCGCGGCGCGTGCATTGAACCCGAGTCCCAGTCCTTCGGCGATCCCGGTGGCGACCGCCATCACGTTCTTGAGGGCGCCGCCAAGCTCGACGCCGGTCACGTCGTTATGGGTATACACGCGAAAATAGGGCGAGCTGAGCGCCAGCTGCGTTATCTCGGCGGCCTCATCCGAGCTCGACGCCGCGACTACCGCGGTGGGCTGACAGCTCGCCACCTCGGCCGCGAAGCTCGGGCCCGAGAGCGCTACGACGATGGCATCCGGAAGCTCGTCGCTCGCGACATCCGTCATGAGAGCGAGACTTCCACGCTCGATACCCTTGCTCGCGATCACCACCGGAGCGTTTCCCTTCAGCGCCGGCCTGGCTTCTTTCACGATCGCTCGCATCACCTGTGACGGAGTCGCGAACGCTACGAGCTGCGCGCCGGCGAGCGCTCGCGACAAGGTGTGGTCGGCGACCAGTGACGACGCGAGCTTCTGTCCCGCGAGAAATCTCGTGTTCTCGTGCCGGGAGTTGATCGTCTCCGCGACATCTGACTCGTAAGCCCAGAGGCGAACCTCATGTCCGTTCCGGGCGAGAAGATCGGCGAGCGCCGTTCCCCACGCGCCCGCTCCAACGACCGCGCACTGCATCAGCCGTTCGCTTTCTTCACGAAGCGATGTTCTTCGCCACGGCGGAGCCGCCCGATGTTGGCGCGAT
>DASTTD010000339.1:0-2773 GCA_035760325.1 Gemmatimonadaceae bacterium | reverse complement strand
AGTGAGCGTTTACGCCGCGCTGGTCTCGGTCGCATCGGGATAGACGCTGACCTTGTAGCGGGTTCTGCTCTTGTGCTCGAACTTCACCACGCCGTCGATGAGCGAGTAGATCGTGAAGTCCGTGCCCAGTCCGACGTTGCGACCCGGGTGCCATTTGGTCCCGCACTGCCGGACGATGATGTTGCCGGCGACTACTTTCTCGCCGCCGAACTTCTTCACGCCGCGGTACTGTGGATTGCTGTCGCGGCCGTTGCGCGACGAGCCGACGCCCTTTTTATGTGCCATTACTTCTCTCCCCCGCTCTTCTTGCCGAACGATATGGCGTTGATGCGGACTTCGGTGAAGCCCTGCCGGTGACCCTGCTTCTTCGCGTAGTTCTTCCGGCGCTTCATCTTGAAGACGACGATCTTGTCGCCCTTCCCCTGCCTGACGATCTCCCCGGTGACGCTCGCGCCCTTGAGCGAGGGAACGCCGACGTGGGTCTTGTCGCCGTCAGAGCCGAGGATGACGTCGTCGAAGGTGACCTTCGCGCCGGCGTCACCGGGAAGGCTCGGGATTCTGATAGTCTTGCCGGACTCGGCGCGATACTGTTTGCCGCCGGTTCGGATAATTGCATAAGCCATGGAAAGTGCTGCGGTCGAGGGTGTTATCTATAGCCTTTTAACTTAATTCCTTAGCTGGCGTTGGTCAACCGGAAACGGCGACTGACGAGCTGGTAGCTGCCAGCTTAAAAGGCTGCCTGCCGCGAGCTTTACGACTGGTTCCGCCGGACACCGAAATCGATCCGATGGAACCGGCGGGCGGCAGCAGGATAGACCGATTGCTGTGAGTTGCGAGACGCGCTGATCGTTCAACGGTTCTCGCAACTAATTATCTATGCTTCTGTTCGCTCCGATCTGTGTCGTTCTTAGTTGCTTTTGTTTGTCCCCTGCCCGTTAAGCCAGAGCGTACTGCTGCGTCACGTCCCGCCCCTGCGACTTGACGACGAGCTTGAACTCGTCCGGCTTGAGCAGCGGATCGTCCCGGAACTCGAGCGAGAAATTCGCGGCCTTCTGTAGCTTCTGAGCCAGGTCCCGCTCCTGCTCGAGGACGTACATGGCGACGTCGGGATGAAGCTTGACGAGAAGGTTGTCGCGCCGGCCCTCGACCGCCATCCGCTTCACCGACCTCTCCATCCGGCGCACGATGGTTTCCGGCGTCAGCACGCGGCCGGTGCCGTTGCAGGTCTGGCAAGCCTCGGTCGAGCTCTGGTAATGGCTTTGCCGGACGCGCTGGCGTGTCATCTCGATAAGACCGAGATCGCTGACGGCGAAGGCCTTCGTGCGCGCGCGGTCGCGCGAGAGGTGCTGCCGCAGCTCCTGGAGAACGCGGTCGCGGTTGGCCTTGGTCTCCATGTCGATGAAGTCGCAGACGATGATCCCGCCGACGTCTCGCAACCTCAGCTGGCGAGCAACCTCCTGCGCCGCCTCGATGTTGGTCCTGAAAACGGTCTTTTCCGGATCCTTCTTGCCGGTATAACGGCCGGAGTTCACGTCGATCGAAACGAGCGCCTCGGTCGGCTCGACGATCAGATATCCGCCCGAGGGTAGATCGCAGCGACGCTTGAAAATGTCCCTGATCTCTGATTCGATCTCAGCCGTATCGAACAGCGGCACCTGCGACTCGTGGAGCTTCACCCGCCCGATCAGATCCGGCGCGATCTCCTTGAGGTAGCCCGCGATTTCATTGAAAACCTGCCGCGAATCGACGGTGAGGCTGTCCACCTTGTCGCTGAAGAGATCGCGCACCAGTCCGCGCGTGAGACCGGTTTCGCGGTGGACGAGCGACGGTGCCTTCTGGAAGTGCGTCTTGCGATTGATCTTCTTCCACTGCGCCATCAGACTGTCGAGCTCCCGCTTCAACATCTCGGGGGTGACATCTTCGCTGACGGTGCGGACGATCACCCCTCCGGATTTTTCGGGAAGAATATTCTGGACCTGCTCCTTCAGCCGCGACCGCTCCGGACCCGACCCGATCTTGCGGCTGACCCCCACCTTGGACGAGTCTGGGATGTAGACCAGAAATCTGCCGGCAAGCGAGATCTGGGCGGTTACGCGCGGGCCTTTCGTTGAAATCGGCTCCTTTGATATCTGGACCAGGATCTCCTGCCCGCGCTTGAGCGCGTCCTGGATCGGTGGCGCCTTCCCCCGGCGTCCGGAGCCGTTGCTCCCGTTGCCGTTTCCGTTTTTTTTCGCTACCGGCTCGTCGATGTCGTCTGCATCGTCGTCCTCGTCGTCGTCTTCGGCCTCATCAGCCGTCTGCCGAACGAGGTCGGAGGCGTGGAGGAAGGCGCTTTTCTCGGTGCCAATGTCGACGAAGGCGGCCTGGATCCCGGGGAGCACAGCGTCGACCCGGCCAAGGTAGATGTCGCCGACCATGCGTCGGTTGTCTGGACGGTCTACGAGCAGCTCGACGAGCTTCTCGTCCTCCAGAATCGCGATCCGCGTTTCGCGCGGAGCCGCGTTGATGAGGATTTCTCTTTTCATTGTTACCCGCACCCACCACGGCCGGCGACTCGGCGGCCGAAGTGGAGGCGGTTCCAAAAAAGTCAGCGCGGTCGTGCTACAGGGCCGCGTTATGAGTTCCAGGGTATTTCACTTTCGGCGCGCCTCGATTCCATGTGTTCGGGACCCACGAGTCGCTCGGGTACCCCATGCACGAAGCGCAACAGTCAGTGCGTACAATCTATGGCTGCCAAGCCTGTTTCCGCAATGCTGACAACAACTTACGACGC